>NZ_JBMOWQ010000090.1:0-55318 GCF_049310485.1 Pseudomonas sp. GZD-209 | reverse complement strand
TGCTTTTTTTTTGGTTTGTCCCTTCCCCCCCCCCCCCCCCTTCTCTCCCCCCCCCCCCCCCCCCCCCCCCCGCTCCCACGTTTTCAATCCTGATCCGTGGGCAATCGCCCAGCCGTCATCATCAGGCGTCCTGGTAGCTCGACAGCGGCGGGCAGGCGCAGGCCAGGTTGCGGTCGCCGTAGACGTTGTCCACGCGCCCCACCGGCGGCCAGTACTTGCTTGCGCGCAGGGTGGCCAGCGGGTACACCGCCAGATCGCGGCTGTAGCCGTGGCGCCATTCGCCGACCAGTTCGAAGGCGGTGTGCGGGGCGTTCTTCAGCGGGTTGTCGAGTGGGTCCAGGGTGCCGTTCTCTACCGCGCGGATCTCTTCGCGGATGCAGATCATCGCCTCGCAGAAGCGGTCCAGCTCCTCCTTGGATTCGCTCTCGGTCGGCTCGACCATCAAGGTGCCGGCCACCGGGAAGGACATGGTCGGGGCGTGGAAGCCGAAATCGATCAGGCGCTTGGCCACGTCTTCGACGCTGATGCCGCTGCTGTCCTTGAGTGGGCGCAGGTCGAGGATGCACTCGTGGGCCACCAGGCCGTTGTCGCCGCTGTAGAGCACCGGGTAGTGCTCCTCCAGGCGCCGGGCGATGTAGTTGGCGCTGAGGATCGCCAGCTGCGAGGCGCGCTTGAGCCCTGCCCCGCCCATCATGCGCAGGTACATCCAGGTGATCGGCAGGATGCTCGCGCTGCCATAGGGCGCCGCGCTGACCGCGCCGTGTTTGTTCGGCATATGCCCGTGGCCGGGCAGGAACGGAGCCAGGTGCGCCTTGACGCCGATCGGGCCGACGCCGGGGCCGCCACCGCCGTGGGGGATGCAGAAGGTCTTGTGCAGGTTCAGATGCGACACATCGCCACCGAACTTGCCCGGCGCGCACAGGCCGACCATGGCGTTCATGTTGGCGCCGTCCAGGTACACCTGGCCGCCGTGCTCATGAATGATCGCGCAGATGCGGCTGATGCCGTCCTCGAACACGCCGTGGGTCGAGGGGTAGGTGATCATCAGCGCGGCCAGCTGCGCCGCATGCTGCTCGGCCTTGCGCTGCAGGTCGGCGACATCGACGTTGCCACGCGCATCGCAGTCGACCACCACCACCCGCAGGCCAGCCATCTGCGCCGTGGCCGGGTTGGTGCCGTGGGCCGACGACGGGATCAGGCACACATCGCGCCCCGCCTGGCCACGGCTGGCGTGGTAGGCACGGATGGCCAGAAGGCCTGCGTACTCGCCCTGGGAGCCGGCGTTGGGCTGCAGCGACATGGCGTCGTAGCCGGTGGCCGCGCAGAGCATGGCCTCCAGTTCATCGGTGAGTTGCCGGTAGCCCTGGGTCTGCTCGGCCGGGGCGAACGGGTGCAGCGCGCCGAACTCGGGCCAGGTGATCGGGATCATCTCGCTGGCGGAGTTGAGCTTCATGGTGCACGAGCCCAGCGCGATCATGGTCCGGTCCAGGGCCAGGTCCTTGTCGGCCAGGGCACGCAGGTAGCGCATCAGCCCGGTTTCCGAGTGATGGCGGTTGAACACCGGGTGCTGCAGGAAGGCCGACTCACGCAGCAGCGCGGCCGGCAGGCGGTCGCCCGCATCGGCGGCCAGGGCGGTGAAGTCCGGCAGCGCCTGGCCTGGCATGGCGAACACCTGCCACAGGGCCTCGACGGCAGCCTGTTCGCAGGTTTCATCCAGCGACACCCCTACCCGCACATCATCGATCAGCCGCAGGTTCAGGCGTGCGCCGTTGGCGGCGGCCAACACCTGGGCCACGGGCTGGGCGGTCAGCACACTGACGGTGTCGAAGAAGTGCTGCTGCTCGACCTGGTGCCCGAGTTGTTGTAACCCCTTTACCAGAATCGCCGTCAGGCGGTGCACCCGCCGGGCGATCCGGGTCAGGCCCTGGGGGCCGTGGTAGACCGCGTACATGCTGGTGATATTGGCCAGCAGCACCTGCGCGGTGCAGATGTTGCTGGTGGCCTTCTCGCGGCGGATGTGCTGCTCGCGGGTTTGCATGGCCAGGCGCAGGGCCGGCTTGCCGAAGCGGTCGATGGAGACGCCGACCAGCCGGCCGGGCATGTCGCGCTTGAATTGATCGCGGGTGGCGAAGTACGCCGCGTGCGGGCCACCGAAGCCCAGCGGCACGCCGAAGCGTTGGGCACTGCCCAGCACCACGTCGGCATCGAACTCGCCCGGCGGGGTCAGCAGGGTCAGCGCCAGCAGGTCGGCGGCCACCGCCACCAGCGCACCGGCTGCGTGGGCACGCTGCACCAGGCTGCGCGGGTCGCTGATGGCGCCGGTGCTGGCCGGGTATTGCAGCAGCAGGCCGAAGTAGCCCTCCAGCGGCTGGTTGTGCAGCGCCGCTTCGTCACCGATGACCACTTCGATGCCCAGCGGCTCGGCACGGGTGCGCAGCACGTCGAGGGTCTGTGGGTGGCAGTGCTGCGAGGCGAAGAAGGCCGGGGTCTTGTTCTTCGCCAGGCGCTTGCAGAAGGTCATCGCTTCGGCGGCGGCGGTGGCTTCATCGAGCAACGAGGCGTTGGCGATTTCCATGCCCGTCATATCGCTGATCAGGGTCTGGAAGTTCAGCAGCGCTTCCAGGCGGCCCTGGGAAATCTCCGGCTGGTACGGCGTGTAGGCGGTGTACCAGGCCGGGTTTTCCAGCAGATTGCGCAGG
The DNA here is from genome assembly GCF_049310485.1 of Pseudomonas sp. GZD-209. Taxonomy (NCBI): domain Bacteria; kingdom Pseudomonadati; phylum Pseudomonadota; class Gammaproteobacteria; order Pseudomonadales; family Pseudomonadaceae; genus Pseudomonas; species Pseudomonas sp. GZD-209. Next base: position 52,619 of record NZ_JBMOWQ010000090.1, on the reverse strand, counting down.
ATCACCGTCGGCGTGTGGCAGGGGTAGTAGCCCTGGCCGATATGGTTACGGAACAACTGGTTGTTGCCGGCGATGGCCTTTAGCGCGGCCAGGGCTTGGGCCTCGCCCTGCCCGTTGCTCAGTTCGAGCACGCTGCTGCCCTTGATGCTGGCGGGGATGACGCTGTCGATCAGGGCGTCCAGCGAGTCATGGCCGGTGAGCGCCAGCATGGCGTCGATATCGGCCTGGCGCGGGCCGATATGCCGGGGGATGAACTCGTTGTCGGTGCCCAGGGGGATGGCGTTGATCATGTCGGCCCCCGGGCTCAGGCGTTGTCGGCCAGGAAGCGGTCGTAGCCGTCCTGGTCCATCAGGCTGTCGAGGTCGGCCAGGTCGCTGGCCTGGATGCGGAAGAACCAGCCGTCCTGCATCGGCGAGGCGTTGACCAGCTCGGGGTCGTCGGCCAGGGCCTGATTGACCGCCACCACCGTGCCGTTGAGCGGCATGCCGATATTGCTGGCGGCCTTCACCGACTCCAGCACCGCGACTTCGCTGCCCTCGTCGTACGCGCCGGGCTCGGGCAGCTGCACGAACACCACATCACCCAGGGCCTGCTGGGCGTAGCTGGTGATGCCTACGGTCAGCTCGCCGCTCGCTTCCAGACGCAGCCATTCGTGTTCAGGGGTAAAACGCAGAGTGCTCATGGAGGTTCCTTTCTTGTTATCAGGTGGGTCCCGGGACAGGACTACCGGTAACAGAGCAAGGGCAATGCCAACTCAATAAAAACGTTATATTTCAGATAGTTATATGTTTTTCGGCGATATCCACCGGCCTGCACCTCGGAGCGAAATCGCTCCGTCTGCAGTGCCCGCCTGCCAGCACCGGGCTGGCGGGCCAATCCAGCCGGGGTTCAGGCCACGCTGGAGCACAAACACTCCAGTGGAGCGAAGTGAGTCCGGGCCCTTACTAGGCTCTGTACGAAAAGTTTTGTGGGAGCGGGCTTGCCCCGCGATGGAGTGCGAACCGCTCCTGTACCCGATATCAAATAGTGTCAAAGACGCCGCGAATTCAGACTTTGCTGCCGCGTCGCGGCAGATCGCGGGGCAAGTCGCATCGGCGCACCGCCGCTCCCACAAAGTTGAATGACCACACTTTTCGTACAAAACCTAGGCCCGGCTGGCGATACCGTACTTGCGCAGGCGCTGGCCGATGGCCGTGTGCGAGGTTTGCAGGCGCAGGGCCAATTGCCGGGTGGAGGGGTAGCTGGCGTAAAGCTTCTCCAGCAGGTCCTTTTCGAAGCCCTGCACCGCCGCCTCCAGGCTGACCACCTCCTGGGCGTCGGGCTGCTGGCTGCTCAAGGCGGTGCCGGCCAGCTCCAGGTCGTCGCAGTCGATCACATCGCCTTCGCTGATGGCCGCCGCGCGAAACAGCACGTTCTGCAACTGGCGCACGTTGCCGGCCCAGCGGTTGCCCAGCAGCAGCGGATGGGTAGCCAGGGCCAGCCGGCACGGCGGGCGCTGGATCTGCGCGCAGGCCTGGCGCAGGAAATGCTCGGCCAGCAGCAGGATGTCCTTGCCGCGCTCGCGCAGCGGCGGCACTTTCAGGTTGAGCACGTTGAGGCGGTAGTACAGGTCTTCGCGAAAACTGCCTTCGACCACCATGCCTTCCAGGTGGCGGTGGGTGGCGCAGACCACCCGCACATTGACCCGCACCTCGCCACCGCCGCCTACCCGGCGAAAGCTGCCGTCGTTGAGAAAGCGCAACAGCTTGGCCTGCAGGTAGGGCGACATCTCGCCCACTTCATCGAGGAACACCGTGCCGCCATCGCCCAGTTCCAACAGCCCCGGCTTGCCGCCCCGCTGGGCACCGGTGAAGGCGCCGGCGGCGTAGCCGAACAGTTCGCTCTCGGCCAGGCTCTCGGGCAATGCCGCGCAGTTGAGCGCCAGGAACGACGCATCGCGGCGGGCGCTGAGGGCATGGCAGGCGCGTGCCACCAGCTCCTTGCCGGTGCCGGTCTCGCCCTGGATCAGCAGCGGTGCTTCCAGGCCAGCCACTTTGTGCAGGCGCACCTTGAGTTCCTTGAGCGGCGTCGACTCCCCCAGCAAGGCTTGCAGCCCGTCGGTGGAGTCATGCAGCAACGACGCCAGGCGCTCGCCGATGCGACTCGGCGGGTACAGCGTCAGCAGGCCGCCCACCAGGCCGTCGGCCCCGCCGCTGATGGGCGTGGCTTCGAGCAGCAGCGCCTGACCCTGGAACGCCACCTCGCACATGGGCAGGCGAAAACCCTTGGCGATCAGGGTCTGGCCCAGGTCGGGCTCGGCGAACAGCCGCGACAGCGGCTCACCGGCCGGCTCGCGGCCGATCAGGCTGACCAGGGTCGGGTTGGCCAACAGCACATGGCCGCTTGGGTCCACGGCCAGCACCGGGTCGCTCATCGCCGCCAGCAGCGCCTCCAGTTGCAGGCGCCGGCGGTGGCCGGGGAGGAAGTCGACCAGCTCGACCGCCTGCACGGCGTCCAGGCCCAGCAAGGCCGCGTGGAGTTCGTCCAGCACCGCCTGTGACAGCGCGGGTGCATCGATGTAGACGTTGGGCGGGACCATTTCCACCGCATCCAGGTTGAGGTTGCGCGCCCCCAGCAGTGCCAGGATCTCCTGGGTGATGCCGACGCGGTCGACGAAGGTGACGTGGATTCTCATCGGGACTCCCTGCTTGGCAAACGACAACAGGGGGACGGCGCACGGTGCGCTGCCCCCCTGGTTAAGACCTGAACCTGGCGATCAATCGGTATCGAGGGACAGCTGCCCGTTCTCCTGGCGTTTCTGGCGCAGGGAGCGATAGGCCAGGCCCAACACCGCGAACCACACCGGCACCGCGTACAACGCCAGGCGCGTGTCGGCCTCCAGGGCCAGCAGGCCGAGGATGAACACGAAGAACGCAAGGCACACCCAGCACATCAGCGTGCCGCCGGGCATCTTGTACTTCGAAGCCTGGTGCAGATGCGCCCGCTGCTTGCGGTAGGCCAGGTACGACAGCAGGATCATCGACCAGACGAACATGAACAGCAGTGCCGACACCGTGGTGATCAAGGTGAAGGCATCGAGCATGTTCGGCACCAGGTAGATCACCAGCGCCCCGGCCGTCAGGCAGACGCAGGAGAAGATCAGGCCATTGGACGGCACCGCGCGGCTGGACAGCGCGCCGAACCTGCCGGGCGCATCACCATCCACTGCCAGGCCGTAGAGCATGCGGCTGGTGGAGAACACGCCGCTGTTGGCCGAGGACGCCGCCGAGGTCAGCACCACGAAGTTGATGATCCCCGCCGCCGCCGGCAGCCCGGCCAGCACGAACAGTTCGACGAAGGGGCTCTTGTTGGCCACCACTTCGCGCCAGGGGGTCACGGCCATGATGGCGATCAGCGCGAACACGTAGAAGATGATGATGCGCAGCGGGATCGAGTTGATCGCCCGTGGCAGGTTGCGTTCCGGGTTCTTGGTTTCGGCGGCGGTGGTGCCCACCAGCTCGATGCCGACGAAGGCGAACACGGCAATCTGGAAACCGGCGAAGAAGCCCATGGCGCCATGGGGGAACATGCCCCCGTCATTCCACAGGTTGGCCAGCGAAGCGACGTTGCCGGCCGGCGACTGGTAGGCCGCCGCCACCATGTACAGCCCGGTGCAGACCAGGGCGCAGATGGCCACGATCTTGATCATGGCAAACCAGAATTCCATCTCGCCGAACAGTTTCACGGTCATCAGGTTGAGCGACAGCAGCACGCCGACGCAGCCCAGTGCCGGTAACCACAGGGGAATGTCCGGGAACCAGAACTGTGCATAGGCGGCAATCGCGATCACATCGGCAATGCCGGTGACGATCCAGCAGAACCAGTAGGTCCAGCCGGTGAAGAACCCGGCCCACGGCCCCAGCAGATCGGCGGAGAAATCGATGAAGGATTTGTACTTCAAGTTGGACAGCAATAATTCGCCCATCGCCCGCATGACAAAGAACAGCATGAAGCCAATGATCATGTAGACGAAGATGATCGACGGGCCGGCCAAGCTTATGGTCTTGCCCGAGCCCATGAACAGGCCGGTGCCGATGGCACCACCGATGGCGATCAACTGGATGTGGCGGTTGGACAGGCTGCGCTGCAGTTCGTGGCCGTCAGCCTCAGGCAGGCGTTGGCCATGTGGCAAGTTGTTCATTATTTTTACCTTGCTAGTTTAATTGTTTTTATAACGTCACAAGTTCAACTTTCCGAGCCGGGCTTTTGGTCTTTAAGCCCGGCCGAACGCAAAGGAAAGAGCAAGGTATGTGCCAAGGGCCAGAGGCCGCTGGAATCGGGGTTTGTTATAGGTTTCGCACTATTGTTCCGTAATGAACTCACTCCAATAAAACCTGTTGATACAGCCTTCAACTTCCGTGAAGGCGTGGTAAACCCTGCCCTCACCCGCCCTGTAGCGATATCGCTACAATGGAGCGCATTCGGTCCGCGCCTGAGCGGCTGTCTTGTGTTGCTTGTACTGGCCTCATCGCTGGCAAGCCAGCTCCCACAGGAATTGCGCTTGGCTTGAGCCAGCGCGGTCAAGGTGGGAGCCGGCTTGCCGGCGATGAGGCCAGCACGGGCAGTGCAAGACAGTTGCGCCTACAGGGTTCAGGCGTGAACCTTGCGCACCGGCGCGCGGCTGCGCTGCTGCTCCTCCCAATCCCCCACCATCCCCACCGGCATATCGCTCGGCGCCAGCGGCTCGCGCCCGCGCACCAGGTCCGCCGCACGCTCGGCGAGCATGATGGTCGGGGCGTTGAGGTTGCCGTTGGGCTCGGTCGGGAACACCGACGAGTCGATCACCCGCAGCCCCTGCAACCCATGCACCCGCAGCGTGGAATCGACCACCGCCATGTCGTCCTCACCCATGCGGCACGAGCCGCAGGGGTGCATGGTGCTTTCCATGTTGGCGCGCACGAAGGCGTCGATCTGTTCGTCGGTCTGCACCTGGGGCCCGGGCGCCAGCTCCTCGCCGCGGAAGCGGTCCATGGCCGGCTGGGCGAGAATCTCGCGGGTCAGGCGCACACAGCGGCGGAAGCCCTCGCGGTCCTCTTCGCTCTGCAGGTAGTTGAAGCGGATTTCCGGGTGCTGGTACGGGTCGGCCGACAGCGCCCGCACATGGCCGCGGCTCTTGGGCTTGTTCGGCCCGGTGAGCACCATGAAGCCGTGGCCTTTGAACGGTTTGTCACCGTCGTAGCGCATGGCCGCCGGCAGGAAGTGAAACTGGATGTCCGGCCAGCGCAGCCCCTTGGAAGAACGGATGAAACCGCCGGCCTCGAAGTGGTTGCTGGCGCCCAGGCCATCCTTGAACAGCAGCCAGCGCAGGCCGATCATCGCCTTGCCCAGCAGGCTCATCTTGCCGTTGAGGGTGATTGGCTGCTTGCAGGCGTACTGGATGTAGATTTCCGAATGGTCCTGCAGGTTCTCGCCCACGCCCGGCAGGTGATGGCGCACCTGGATGCCGGCCTTCTTCAGCACCGCCTCGGGGCCGATGCCGGAGCGCTGCAACAGGTGCGGCGAGCCGATCGGGCCGGACGCAACCAGCACTTCGCGGTTGCACAGCACCTGGTGGGTCTGCCCGCCTTCGTCGTACTCCACCCCTACTGCGCGCTTGCCGTCGAGCAGGATGCGCCGGGTCATGGCGTGGGTGACCACGGTCAGGTTGGGCCGGCTCATGGCCGGGCGCAGGTAGGCGTTGGCGGTGGACCAGCGCACGCCGTCCTTGACCGTCATGTGCATGGCACCAAAGCCTTCCTGCATGTAGCCGTTGCAGTCGTCGGTCTTGATGTAGCCAGCCTCGGCACCAGCCTCGACCCAGGCGCCGTACAGCGGGTTCTGCATGTTGTTGCCATTGTTGGTGGCCAAGGGCCCGGCGCCGCCACGGTAGTCATCGCCGCCGAACTTGAAGTTTTCGGCACGCTTGAAGTACGGCAGGCAGTGGCGGTAGCTCCAGTGCTTGGCGCCCAGGCTTTCCCATTCATCGAAGTCGCAGGCGTGGCCACGGATGTAGACCAGGCCGTTGATCGACGACGAACCACCCAGCACCTTGCCCCGTGGGCAGTGCAGGCGCCGGCCGTCCAGGTGCGGCTCGGCCACGGTCTCGTAGCGCCAGTTGTATTTCTTGGTGTTCATCGGCAAGGAGAACGCGCTGGGCATCTGGATCAGCACGCTGCGGTCGCTGCCGCCGAACTCAAGGACCAGCACCGAAGTGCCGGCGTCCTCGGTCAGGCGGTTGGCCAACACGCAGCCGGCAGAGCCCGCACCGATGATGATGTAGTCGTATCGCTTGTTCATGGTTCAGTCCTGTACGCGAAGGCCAGCGGCCCGATCGTGATGTTGATTGCCCTTGGGGTAGTCGCCCCAGCCCAGGCGCGCCGCCAGCAAGCGGGTCAGGCCGTAGTGCACAAGCCCAGCCAGCAGGCAGGACGGCAGCGAGGCGGTGGCGAAGGTGAAGAAGCTGGTGTGGGCCAGGGTCTGCGGGTTGAACACCACCACGTAGATGGCGAAGCCCGCCGCCAGCGCCAGCAGCGCGATGGGGTTGAAGCCCCTGCAGAAGCGCAGTGGCGAGGCGCTTTGCTCGGCGTAAAGGTGGCGCAGGTTGACCCGCTGGCGGCGCAGGAAGAAGTAATCGGCAATGCCGATGCCGGCCAGGGCGCTGTTGAGTGCCGAGGTCCACACCAGAAAGATGAAGAAGCCGTCGTAGATCCCCGGCAGCAGCACCACGATGGCCACCGGGATAATGCAGAACAGCCCGATCAAAACCGCCCAGCCCAGGCTGCGCAGGCGCTCCCCGGCCAACTGGCGCAAACCGATCACCGCGGTGTAGAGGATGTTGACCATGCCGGTGAGGTTGGCCAGGGCCAAAAAGCCCAGGGCGATCACACCAAAGGCCATGCCCCCGGCCACCCGCATCCACGCGGTGGGGTCGCTGCTGCCCAGGGTGGTGGCGGCGAACAGGCTGACCGACTCGCCCAGCACCGCCGCGCCGAAGATGCCCACCAGGTTCGGCCAGAAGGCCGTGCGTTGGTTGCTGCACAGGCGCGACAGGTTGCCGATGTAGGGCCACCAGGAGAAGCCGGCGGCGATGTTGATTTCCACCGCGACCATGAAGTTGACGTGGGGGTTCTCGAACGGCGGCTGCAGGGGCGGCATGGCCAGCAGTTCGGCGAGGCTGTGGCTGCGCAGGATGAAGTACATCAATGCCAGCATGATCAGGATCAGGCTGGGCGCGATCAGCGCGCTCAGCAGGCGGATCATGTCCGGCCCGCGAATGGCCACCAGCGCCGCCAGCAGGATCGCCAGCAGTGCCCCGGCGGTCACCAGCCAGCCAGCGCCGTCGGGCTGGGCGTGCTGCACCAGGGTTTGCAGGTTGTCCAGCGCCCGCCCGCACATCAGCCCAAGCACCGCCAGCCAGCCCATGGTCAGCACCACCACCGAGAGGAAGTACACCAGGCGGCTGCCGTTGAGGCCGAACATGCTGCGCAGGTAGGTGAACTGCTCGACGCCGTACTTGCCGCACGGCAGGCAGGTGGACGCGGAGGCCAGCACCACGCCGAGGATATTGCCGATGACGATCGCGGCGATGCCCTGCAACGGCCCGACGAACAGCGCGGTGGCACCGCCGATCAGGAACACCCAGGTGGCCACCGCCAGCGCCGAGTTGGCGTAGGCATAGCCCCAGAAGCCCCAGACCCGCTCATTGGGCAGCAACGGCGTGTCGCCGCGTTCGGCCGCCAGGCGAAACTCCTGCTCGCGCAAGCGGCTCATGGCTGGCCTCCGAGCAGGTAGGCGCCGGCGACCATCACCATCGTCAGCAAGGCCAGGGCAATCACGTCACGGGCGGTCAATGCCCCCGGCCACTGCGCCCTGCCCTCCAGTTCTTCATAGGCGCGCAGGCGCCGTTCCAGGTCTTGCGCACGCTCTGCATCCACTTGGCTGTTCATTGGGCATCACCTCGACTTGTTCTTATTGTTGAAATTCGATGCGTTGATGAACCTGCGTCGCACGCCAGGCGACGCAGGCCGGCCTTGCTACCTCAAGGCAAGGTGATCCAGACCGCCTTGGTCTCCAGGAAGAACTCCAGTTGTTCCGCGCCCATGTCCTTGCCATAACCCGACTGCTTGTAGCCACCGAAGGGCATGGACGGGTCCAGGGTGCTGTGGGCATTGACGTAGACCGTGCCGGCGCGCAGGCGCGGGATCAGCCCGTGGACCTTGCCCAGGTCGTTGCTGTACAGCGCCGCCGCCAGGCCGTACTCGGTGTCGTTGGCCAGCGCCAGGGCCTGCTCCTGGGTGTCGAACGGCGCGGTCACCAGCACCGGGCCGAAGATCTCCTCGCGCACGATGCGCATGCGGTTGTCGCAGTTGGCGAAGATGGTCGGCTGCACGTAGTAGCCCGGGCCTTCGACCGGCTCGCCGCCGTAGTACAGCTGCGCCCCTTCGGCCTTGCCCAGGGCGATGTAGTCCAGCACCCGCTGCTGTTGCTGGCGCGACACCATGGGGCTGATGAAGCAGTCCGGGTCCAGGCCGGGGGCGATCTTCAGGGTGGCGGTGTAGCGGGCCAGCGCTTGCAGGAAGGCCGGGTACACGCTGCGCTCGATATAGGCGCGGGTACCGGCATCGCACACCTGCCCTGAGTTGAAGAATACGCCGTTGGCCACCGCTTCGGCGGCGGCCTCGATATCGGCGTCGGCGAACACGATCACCGGCGACTTGCCGCCCAGTTCCAGGGTCAGGCGCTTCATCTGGTCCATCGCCGCCTTGCCCACCGAGCAGCCCACCGGCGTGGAGCCGGTGAAACTCAGCTTGTCGATGCCCGGGTGGCGCGACATCGCCTCGCCGACCACGCTGCCACGCCCGGTGACGATGTTGATCACCCCGTCGGGGATGCCCGACTGCTGCACCAGTTCGGCGAAGCGCAGGGCCGACAACGAGGTCAGCTCGGCCGGTTTGACCACCACCGTGCAACCGGTGGCCAGGGCCGCGCCGAGCTTCCAGGCCATGGTCTGCAGCGGGAAGTTCCACGGCACGATGGCGCCCACCACGCCGACCGCCTCCTTGCGGGTATAGGCCAGGTAGTTGCCGGGCAGCGACGGCTCAACGGTGCGCCCATGCAGCTTGCTGGCCCAGCCGGCGAAATAGCGCAGGGTGTCGACCGTGCCCTGGATGTCCACGGCGCGGGCCTGGGCCACCGATTTGCCCATGTCGATCGACTCGATCTGCGCCAGCTCGTCGCCATGGCTTTCGATCAGGTCGGCCAGGCGCTGGATCAGGCGCTCGCGCTCCAGCGGTTTGAGCTGGCTCCAGGGGCCGCCATCGAACTGCGCGCGGGCGGCCTGCACCGCGCGGTCGAGGTCGTCGGCGGTGCCCATGGGGATGCGCGTCAGCACGCCCTCGGTGGACGGTTCGATGACGTCGGCGCTGGCGCCGTCGCTGGCTTCGCGCCATTCACCCCCGATGAACATGCGCTGGGCCTTGCCCAGGAAACGCTGGGTGGCCTCGGTAACGCCGAAGGCCTGCAGGTAGGTTTTGACCTTGTTGTCCACTGTCGAAGCTCCGGGTCAGCGCGCCTTGGCGCGGGCGTGGAAGATGAAGCCGAGGCTGTTCATCAGCAATTGCGCGGCGAGGATCGAGGTGACGCCGGCCGGGTCGTACGCCGGGGCCACTTCCACCAGGTCCATGCCGACGATGCGCCCCTGGCTGCGCCGGGCCAGTGCCTGGATGATTTCCAGCACTTCGTAGTACTGGAAGCCGCCATGGCTGGGGGTGCCGGTGCCCGGGGCGATGGAAGGGTCGAAACCGTCGATGTCGATGGTGATGTAGTAGTCGCGCCCTTGCGGGATCTTCGCCAGCACGCCTTCGCAGCCCAGGCGACGCACGTCGCGCACCGAGAGGATCTGCGAGCCGGCCTCGCGGGCGGCGTCGTAGTCGTCGCGGTTGGAGGACGACACGTTGCGGATGCCCAGCTGGGTCATGCCGACGATGTGGTCGAGCTCCGAGGCGCGGCGCAGCGGGCTGCCGTGGCCGTAGCGCACGCCGTGGCGTTCGTCGACGAAGTCGAGGTGGGCGTCGAAATGCACGATATGGATGGGCCCGCGGCCTTCGAAGGCCTTGATCACCGGCGCGTGGATCGAGTGGTCGCCGCCCAGCACCACGGGCATGGCACCGGCCGCGAGGATCTGGCGCACGGCCGACTCGATGTTGGCGTTGCTGCTGGCCATGTCGGTGTGGACGATATCGGCATCGCCGACATCGACCATGCGCAGCTGGTCTTCGGTGAGGTAGGTGGCGTCGTCTTCGAAGTCGTAGGCGCCGGAATGGCCGAACGAGAACAGCGTCGATGCCTCACGGATGCCGCGCGGCCCGAAGCGTGCGCCGGAGCGCCATTGGGTGCCCATGTCGTTGGGCGCGCCGAGGATGGCCACATCGGCATCGATGGCCGCCCAGTCGGTGCAGATGGGCGCCTTGGCGAAGGTGCAATGGCCCACGAAGGGCAGGTTCAGGCGGCCGGATTCATAACCGTGCTTAGCCATGTGCGGGTTTCTCCACTTATTGTTCTGGTCAGGAGACGGCGTGCCGGGGCAGCGCCGTTGCAGCCACTATGGCGCCGGGTTGAACCTGGAAAAATGCGCAAGTGCAGATGCATACATCGCCGCAGCCGAAGTATCTGACGGCAGATGGGCGCCAGACGCCCCAGGCATTGCGGCGATCAGCCGCGCATGGTTAGCTGCGGAAAAACAGTGCGCGGACACTCATATCAGCCTTGGCGATGTGAGCAACCGCCCAGGAGGCCAGGGTGATCCAGCTCCACGATGTCGATCTGAAGCTTCTCAGGGTATTCACCACCATCGTCAGGTGCGGCGGCTTTTCCGCAGCCCAGGCCGCGCTGAACGCCGGCCAGTCGACCATCAGCGAACAGATGACCCACCTGGAAACCCGCCTGGGGGTCAAGCTCTGCCAGCGCGGGCGCAGCGGCTTTCGCCTGACCGAGCAAGGGGTGGCCATCCATGAGGCCACCCTGCGCCTGCTCAGCGCCGTGGAGAGCTTTTGCCTGGACGCCGACGTGCTCAAGCAGCACATCAGCGGCAAGCTCAACCTGGGCATCATCGACTCGACCCTGACCGACGCCGCCTCGCCGCTGCCGCGCACCACCCAGCGCTTCGTCTCGCGCGGGCACGATGCCCACCTGCACATCTACATCGGCGCCCCGGCGGAGCTGGAAGAGCGGGTGCTGGACAGCCGTCTGCACCTGGCCATCGGCCATTTCCCCCTGCGGGTGCCGGGGCTGTCCTACCTGCCCCTGTATGACGAAGCCCTGGGCTTGTACTGTGGCCGGCGCCACCCGCTGTATGGGAGCAAGGCAGGCAATGGCCGCCTGCTGGAAGAAGTGCGCGGCTGCCATATCGTCGTGCGCGGCTACATGCAGCAGTACGACCTGGAGCAACTGGGCGTGAGCAAGGCCGCCGCCACCGTGGAGAACATCGAGGCGGCGGCGATCCTGATCATTTCCGGCGCCTACATCGGCTTCTTGCCGGTGCACTTCGCCGAGCAGTGGGTGAAGACCGGCGAAATGCGCCGCCTGGGCGCCAGCAGCCTGGACCTGACCTCACCGTTCGACGTCATCACCCGCCGCGGGGTATCGCCACCGCCGATCCTGCAGGCGTTTCTCGAAGACCTGAACGCCTGCATGCATCAGCCTGGGTTGGGCTGAAAACCGCCCCACAGTCATCAGCGCTTCGCACCGATAGGCATCATCCAACTGGCGCTGGAGCCGCTGTGCGTCGAACCGGAGCGTTTCAATGGAAGCTCAGCCCTACCCCACTGCCTGATGCCAGCCCGTTAAGCCAATTGGGGTCGCTGCGCGCCCCTTCGCGGGTAAACCCGCTCCCACAGGTTTTGTGCCAGCTTGAGGCTTCGCGCAATCCTGTGGGAGCGGCGGTTCGCCGCTGCGATTTATCCGCGAAGGGGCGCGCAGCGGCCCCAATTGGCTTAACTGACCGGCATTACCCCACTGCCTTGCTTTTTCAGCGCCATTGACTTGAATTCAATCAGTAGCATTGAAACGTTTCGCCCGCACGGCCCCATTTTGATTGCGGTCTCGCGGTCTTTTCATGCGCAGCCATCAAGCCCAGAGAAGGGTAAACGACGACCCTGAGCAGTTCGCTAGACGGAACTTGTTTCAGGGAGACGTTCATGTCGCCAATTGCGCTTCCAACGGCGTATGAGCACGCACCGCAGCGGGTCGTGCTTTGTCCCGACCATCCTGCGCCCTACCCCTCCCTCACGCCCTGTGCGCTCGGCCATGGCGATTGCCCATGCCCCGCCCCTGAAAAACACCCCCATACACCGCTCTCGGTCAAGCCGCACACCGTCTGCAGCCGCCGCCTCACCGGAGGGTTCTGACATGCCAGGCACTCAGGATATTCGCTGGTTCAAGGAGCAGTTTCAGCAGGACATGGCCCAGGCAATCATCGGCACACCCTTGACGGTGGACCACCTCACCGCACTGGCCTGCCAGGAGACCGGCAGCATCTGGCCGTTCCTGCGCAAGGCCAAGCTGCCCTTGGAGCAGGTCACCGCACTATGTGTCGGCGATACGCTGGATGACACCGCCGGGCGCAAGGCCTTCCCGCGCAACAAGGCCGAACTGCTGCTGCGCCCACGCGGCGACCTGATGTTCGCCATGGGCCACCAGGCACTGGTGGACATGGCCAGGTTCGTGCCGGGTTACCAGGACGTGGCCAAGAAGCCCAACAAGTTCTGCCACGGCTATGGCGTGTTCCAGCTGGACCTGCAGTTCTTCAAGCCCGAGCCCGATTTCTTTCTCGATCGCCACTGGGCGACGTTCAGCGGCTCCCTTGGCCGCGCGATGGATGAACTCAAGGGCGCACTTCGACAACTGGGCTTCGAGCAGCGCCGGCAACCGCTCAGCGACCTGGAGTTCGCCCAGGTGGGCATCGTTTACAACACCGGTGGTTTCGTGCCCTCGAAAGGGTTGCGGCAGGGACACAAGAGCGATGATCGTTTCTATGGCGAGAACCTGTTCGACTTCATTCGCCTGTGCCACACGGTAGCGACCGAGCCGGCACAGCCTGCCCTGCCCACGCCAGCCCCCGGCCAGGCCATCGTCGCAGCGCCCAGCCCGCTCTCCGGCAAGGGTACGGCGATGCAGGTGGATACCCGCGAAGGCATGCTGCGTGTGCGCAGCCAACCCTTCATCAGTACACCGGCACAAGCCAACGTCGTGGCGAACCTGCCGGATGGCCACGCGGTTCGGGTGTTGAGCAAAACGGCTGAAAACGGCTTCGTCAGCATCGAAACCAGTTTGTCCGGCGCACGGGTGCGCGGTTTCTGCGCCAAGCGTTTCCTGGTGCCGGCAACTGACGACGCGGTGATCGAGATCACCCAGCCCGCCCCTCAACCCAGCACCGTACAAGGCCAGAGCACCCTGTTGGCGAGCATGCCAGGTGACTCCGCGATCCCCGCCGTATTCATGCCGCGCAAGAACGGCGTGATCACCCGCAGGGCCAACCCGGCTGACGCACATTCGCTCAACGAAGCCGGGCAGCCAACCCGCCAGGGCAACAGCGCAGGCGAGCTGCGCGAGGCGCTTGCCGCCATCATCCAATGGCTGGCAGTCGACAACACGGCTCACCTTCGCTACCAGCCGCATGACGGGCTGACCTTCTGCAACATCTACGCACACGACTACTGCCTGCTCGCCGGTGCCTACCTGCCGCGCTGCTGGTGGAGCACGCCGGCCCTGCTCAAGCTGGCCGCCGGCCAACAGGTAACGCCACTGATCGGCGATACCCTCAGGGAAATGCGCGCCAACGACCTGTTCAGGTGGCTGCGTGAATTCGGCCCCGGCTTCGGTTGGCGCCAGACCGGCACGCTGACCACCCTGCAGGCCGAGGCCAACCAGGGCGCCATTGGCCTGATCGTGGCGCGGCGCAAGGAAGATGGCCGATCGGGGCACATCGTCATGGTCGTGCCCGAAACCGCCGAGCAGACCGCGCGCCGCGACACTGCCGGCAATGTCATCGCGCCGCTGCAGAGCCAGGCCGGCGCCAGGAATTTCCAGTACGGCCGCGGGGCCGCGAACTGGTGGAACGGCGAGCAGTTCGCCGAATTCGCGTTCTGGCTGCATGCCTAGGTTTTGTTCGAAAAGTTTTGTGGGAGCGGGCTTGCCCCGCGATGGAATGCGAAGCGCTCCTGTACCCGATATCAAATAGTGTCAAAGACGCCGCGAATTCAGGCTTTGCTGCCGCGTCGCGGCAGATCGCGGGGCAAGCCCGCTCCCACAACGTTGAATGACCACACTTTTCGTACAAGACTTAGGCCGCGGATGCGCTACCACAGGGCGATGTCATAAGTCAGGTAGATGCGGTTGCTGTCCCGACCACGGGCGAAGTCCGCCCGGTACACATAGTTGCGCAGCTTCACCCCCAGGCCTTTGAAGCTGCCCGACTGCACCACGTACGCCAGCTCCATGTCGCGTTCCCACTCGCTCAGGCCCGCCGTGCCGGAGTGGCCATTGTCGCCACTCAGGTAACGGGTCATGAACGTCAGCCCCGGCACGCCGGCTGCGGCAAAGTTGTAGGCATAGCTGGCCATCCAGGTTTTCTCTTCTTCCTCGATGAACTTGCCGATGCCGACGTTGCTGAACGAATACACCGTCGCCCCGCTGACATAAGGCAGCCCTGCCTCGCCATCGAGCACCTGGTAGCCCGCGCCCAGGGTGTGGCCGCTGTGGGTGTAGGCCAGTTGGCCGCTGAACATGTCGTTGTCGATGCGGCCGCCGTAGGCCGCGCCGCTGTCGTGGCTCTTGAAATAGCGCAGGTCGGTAGTCAGCACGCCGCCCGCCAGCGGCAGGTCGTGCTGGACCCCGCCGAAGTCCTGGCGATAGAAGTGTTCCAGCTCGCCGTGGAAGTAGCTCAAGCGCAGTTGCTTGCTGACCGCGTACTCGGCGCCGGCGTAGGTGAAGTCACCCGATGCGCGACCGCCGTAGCCGTCGGCATACAGCCCGGTGCTGTCGGAGGAGTCGCGCTGCTTGAAGCGGTCGAGGTGGCCGGCGCTCAGGGTCAGGCCGCTGATGTCGGTGCTGACCAGTTGGGTGCCCTGGTAGGTCTGCGGCAGCAGGCGGGCGTCGTTGTAGACCAGCACCGGGGTCTTGGGCAGCAAGCTGCCGTGCTTGACCACGGTGGCGCCCAGCCGGGCCTTGGCGGTTACCCCGGCACTGGCGAATTGGTCCGCCGCGCGGCCGTCGTCATGCACCGGCAGCAGGCCGGTGCCACTGCGCCCGCGCCCCGAATCGAGCTTCACCCCGACCAGTGCCAGGGCATCCACCCCCAGGCCGAGCGGGCCTTGGGTGAAACCGGACTGGTAGTCCAGCAGGAAACCCTGCGCCCACTCCACCCGCTCGCTCTTGGCGTTGGCGGCGGCGCGGGCGCTCAGGCCCTGCTCATCGCGAAAGTTCTCGTTGAAGTACACATTGCGCATCTGCAGCTTGAGGCTGGCGTCATCGATGAAACCGGCCGCCTGGGCCGCAGGCAAGGTGCAGAACAGCAGGCCGCAAGCGGCCCCACGCTGAAGGGCTCGTGTCATGTTCGGGGACTCTTTTATTGTTATTGGCGCGTTACCGGGCGGCCGCTCGGCCACCCGTCAGGGAGGGTCAGACGAAGAAGGACAGGGCCCCGGTCAGCAGGGCCAGCGCAGTGATCACCAGCGAAGTCAGCACCGCCCACTTCACCGTGGCTTTCTGGAACTCGCCGATGTCGCGGTCGACCATGCCGACCAGCAGCAAGGTGGACGCCACCAGCGGGCTCATCAGGTGCACCGGTTGCCCAAGCACCGAGGCGCGGGCGATCTCCACCGGGTCGATGCCATAGGCGGCGGCCGCGTTGGCCAGGATCGGCACCACGCCGAAGTAGTAGGCATCGTTGGACAGCACGAAGGTCAGCGGCATGCTGGTGATCGCCACCACCAGCGGGAACCAGTGGCCCCAGGCTTCAGGGATCCAGTCGACCAGGGTCTGCGCCAGCGCATCGACCATCTTGGTGCCGGAGAAGATGCCAGCGAAAATGCCGGCGGCGAACACCAGCAGCACCACGGTCATGGCGTTACCGGAGTGGGCGAGGATGCGTTCCTTCTGCAGCTCGAGCTGCGGGTAGTTGATCATCAAGGCCGCGACGAAGCCGATCATGAACAGGATCGCCGCATGCATCAGGCCCATCACCAGCGCGACCATCACCGCGATCACCAGCACCAGGTTGACGTAGGCCAGGCGCGGGCGCTTGTGCGGAGTGTCTTCCAGGATCGCCTTGATGTAGCAGTTGCCGCCGCCGGATTCGAGCTTGATGTTGCCGATGCGCTTGCGCTCGGCCCGGCCCAGCAGGAAGGCGGTGAACACCACCCAGGCGGCGCCGCCGACCATGGTCGGCAGCATCGGGATGAAGTACTCGCTGGCATCCAGGCCCAGGGCGGCGATGGCCCGGGTGGCCGGCCCGCCCCACGGGCTCAGGCCGCTCATGATGCTCAGCGACAGCATGGCGATGGTGGCCAGGATCATCGGGTTCATGCCGATGCGCTTGTACAGCGGCAGCATGGCGGCGCAGGTGATCATGTAGGTGGTGGTGCCGTCGCCGTCGAGGGCCACCAGCAGCGACAGCAACGCGGTGCCCATGGCGATCTTGATCGGGTCGCCGTTGACCCGCTTGAGGATCTTGCGGATCAACGGGTCGAACAGCCCGGCATCGATCATCAGGCCGAAGAACAGGATGGCGAACAGCAGCAGGGCGGCGGACGGTGCGACCGTTTTCAGGCCGTCGAGCATCATCTTGCCGAGGTCCGGGGCAAAGCCACCAATCACGGCGAAGACAATGGGCACCACGGTGAGCGCGACGATCGGCGACAGGCGTTTGCTCATGATCAGGTAGGTGAAGGTCACCACCATGACCAGGCCAAGCAATGCGAGCATGGGAATATTCTCTTGTTTTTATGAGGTGTGGCCGCCGCGAGCGCGAACGGCCCCTGCCCCACCCGCGCCCCGCGGCGCTGGGTGGAAGTTTATGTCATTCAGTGCGTGTAAGCGGGTGGGCTAGCTGTGCTGGCGTGGCTCGCCGGCCGGCCAGTGGGCTGGGCTGTCAGCGCTGGCGGCGGGTTGCGGGCCGTCGGCCAGGGTGCGCATCAGCGTCTGCCGGTCGCAGGCGTTTTCCGACAGCGAGATGACCACCGTGGCTACCGCGTTGCTGGCAAGGCTGGTCAGCGCCCGCGCCTCGGACATGAAGCGGTCGACACCGATCAGCAGCGCCAGCCCCGCCAGCGGGATGTCGTGAATCACGGTCAGGGTCGAGGCCAGCGCAACGAAGCCGCTACCGGTCACCCCCGCCGCGCCCTTGGACGACAGCAGCATGATCGCCAGCATGGTCAGGGTCTGGCCCAGGGTTAGGTCGATGTTGCAGGCCTGGGCGATGAACACCGCGGCCAGCGACAGGTAGATGGCCGTGCCGTCGAGGTTGAACGAATAGCCGGTGGGCAGCACCAGCCCTACCACGCCCTTCTTGCAGCCCAGGGCTTCGAGCTTCTGCAGCATGCGCGGCAGCACCGGCTCGGTGGACGAAGTACCGAGCACCACCAGAAACTCTTCGCGCAGGTAGCGCAGCAGCTTCCACAGGCTGAAGCCATTGGCCCGGCACACCCCGCCCAGCACCACCAGCACGAAGAAGGCGCAGGCGATGTACAGGGTCATGACCAGCTTGGCCAGCGCGCCGAGCGAGCTGATGCCGTACTGCCCCACGGTGAACGCCAGGGCGCCGAAGGCACCCACCGGGGCGAAGCGCATCAGGTAGCCGAAGATCTTGAACACCATCTGCGAGGCCGATTCCAGCACATTAAGCACCGGCTGGCCGCGCTCGCCCATGGCCGACAGGGCAAAGCCGCACAGCACGGCGAGGAACAGCACCGGCAGCACTTCGCCTTTGTTGAAGGCGCCGATGAAGGTGTCGGGGATGATGTGCATGAAGAAGTCGACCACACCCAGCTTGGCCGCCGAGTCGGTGTACTGGCTCAGCCCTTGGGTGCTGAGGGTCGATGGGTCGATGTTCATGCCCTCGCCTGGACGGAATATATGCACCGCCGCCAGGCCGATCGCCAGGCTGATCACGGTCAGCACCAGGAACAGCAACAGCGTCTTGCTCATCAGGCGGCCCAGCGAGCGCCGGTCGCTCATGCCGGCGATGCCGGTGACGATGGTGCAGAACACCACCGGTGCGATCATCATCTTGATCAGCTTGATGAAGGCATCGCCCAGCGGCTTCAGGGCGACTGCCTGTTGTGCCCAGAAGTGCCCGACCACCACGCCCAGCAGGACGGCGCAGAGGATCTGGAAGTACAGCGATTTGACCAGTTTCATGAGGCATCACCCATTGTTGGATTTGTGCGGATGCGCTGTGTCGTCCTTGGGTACAGCGGCTCAGCCAGCCAGCCGCCGTGCCGTTGGCGCGTATACGAAACCTGAGAACAGCCGGCGGGCGGTACGCACCACGGACGCCTGGATCGTCTTGCCGTCCGGCCCACTGCGCGTAAGCGCCACATCAATGCCGCCGCTGGGGTGCTCGAGGCGCACTTGCTGCAAGCCTTGGGCCGCATCGCCAAGCAGGCTCATGGTGACGGTGCCGGGGCTGACGCAGGCGGTTGCCAGCCCGATTGCACCGGTGATGGCCAGCGCCCGGTGGCAGTTGTGCGGCATGAAGTAGCGCACCTGCAGCGTGCCGCCGAACTTCGCCGGGCTGACCAGCACCGGCTTGGGGATGACCATGCCGCTGACATCGCCCAGGCCCATGGCCCGCCCGGCTTTGATGCGCAGCGCTTCCAGGCGCTTGAGCAGGCGGCTGTCGGCATCCAGCTCGGCGGGGCTTTCGCCGCCGTCCAGGCCCAGCTGGCTGGCCTCGACGATCATCATCGGCATGGCCATGTCGATGCAGGTCACCGGCACGCCGTCGATCACATCGCAGGCTTGGCCGGTGGGGAACAGTTGCCCGGTCTTGCTGCCGACCGCGTCGAGGAAGGTCAGGTGGATCGGCGCCGCCGTGCCCGGCACGCCATCGATGGCCGTGCGGCCTTCGTAGCGGACTATGCCGTTGGGCGTCTCGACCAGGGAATTGACGAAGGTGTTGGTGTTCAGATTGCGGATGCGCACCAGGGTCTTGCCCTCGACGGCCTTGACCAGGCCTTGCTCGATGGCGAACGGGCCCACGGCGCAGAGCATGTTGCCGCAGTTGGGCGCGGTGTCCACGCGGCGCTGGGCCACCATCACCTGGACGAACAGGTAATCGACATCGGCGTCGGCGTGCAGCGACGGGCTGACGATCGCCACCTTGCTGGTCTGCGGGCTGCCACCGCCGATGCCGTCGATTTCCAGCTCGTGGCCGGAGCCCATCAGGCGCAGCAGCACTTCATCACGCTCGACCACATTGGTAGGCAGATCCCAGGCATGGAAGATAGGGCCTTTGGAGGTGCCGCCGCGCATGAGCACACAGGGGATTCGTTGCATGTCTAGTGACTCTTGTTGATCAATCGGCTGAATTGATGTTGTGATCGAAAGAGTGACAGGCATGTATAAATCAATCCAATGCAAAGATCGTAGCTATTATTGCGTTTGGCAAATCAATCAAACGTTGCTGTTGGTCCCGTGTGGAACCCCTGTTTTGTATGGCGAGCACTGGCCTCATCGCCGGCAAGCCAGCTCCCACAGGGTTAGCGCATTGCTTGAGCTGGCGCGATCCATGTGGGAGCCGGCTTGCCGGCGATGGGCTGCAAGGCAGCCCTGATCGCTATATCAAGGACTAAACCGAGAGTCGCCATGGAATACGAGCTCCAAGACATCAGATCTTTCGTGAAAATCGCCGAACTGGGCAGCTTCCACGAAGCGGCAGAGGTGCTGCACCTGTCGCAGCCGGCGCTGAGCAGGCGTATCAAGAAGCTCGAAGAGGGCCTGGGCACGCCGCTGCTCGAACGCACCACCCGGCGCGTCAGCCTGACCAGCGTCGGCCGGGATTTCTTGCCCAAGGCACGCCGCCTACTCGATGATTTCGAGGACTCGATCCTGAGCATCCGCGAGCTGGCCGAACGCCAGAGCGGCCAGGTCACCCTCGCCTGCATCCCCACGGCGGCCTTCTACTTCCTGCCCTCGGTGATCCGCCTGTACAACCAGCAGTACCCGAAGATCCGCATCCGCCTGCTCGACCTCAGCGCCAACGACGGCCTGGAGGCGGTGCTGCGCGGCGAAGCGGACTTCGGCATCAACATGATGAGCGGCCAGCACTCGGACATCGAGTTCGTCTCGCTGGTGCAGGAGCCGTTCGTCCTGGCCTGCCGGCGCGACCATGAACTGGCATCGCGCAAAGCGGTGACCTGGTCGGAACTGGCCGACTACCGGCTGATCGGTGTTGGCCGCCTGAGCGGCAACCGCATGCTGCTGGACCACGCATTGAGCGGGCTGAGCCTAAGGCCCAAATGGTTCTACGAGGTGCAGCACCTGTCCACGTCGCTGGGGATGGTCGAGGCCGGGCTGGGGGTTTCGGCCATGCCCAGCCTGGCGATGCCCGGGCCCGACCACCCGACCCTGGTCAGCGTCCCGCTCACCGAGCCGGAGGTCACCCGCACCCTTGGCCTGGTGTATCGGCGTGGCGCCTCGCTGTCGCCTGCGGCGGAAAAGTTCGTGGCGATACTGCTGGAGAAGTGGCGCAGCGGCTGAGCCTTTACAGCTCCAGTGCGCCCCTGAGCAAGGCCGCAAGCTTGGGCCCGGCCTCGGCGCCCTGTCCCTCCAGCAGCGCCAGCGGGATGCCCTGCAACAGCGAGGCAAACTCGGCCAGGCCGTCGCCCAGCAACGCCATCGGGCAGGCGATTTCCAGCTGCAGGGTACGCAACCGTGTGGCCAGGGCCGGGCTGATCGGGCCCTGCACCCTGATCACCAGTGCCGCCGGGCGCATGGCCACGCACAGCAGCGGCAGCTCGTCCAGCGGCTGGCCGTTGCCGAGCACGTCGATACGCTGCTGTTCTCCCCCCAGCAACAGGGCGCTGCACAGCAGTTCCAACTCGCTGACGCCACCGACTGCGCTCAACAGCACGCGCGGGGCGGCGGCTTGGTTCAGTTGCAGGCGCAGCAACAGCCGGGCGCGCAGGAAGGTATCGAGGAACAGCCACTGGCTGCGCTGGCCGAACGCCGTGCCAGCGGCCAACTGGCGCCACACCGGCATCAGCACTTCGCGCAGTGCGACGGTTTTGGGGAACAAAGTGAACACCTGGCCATGCAGCGCTTCGAGCGCCTGCCCATCGAAGGCCTGGGTGGCACGCAGCACGGCAGCGCGCCAGTCGTCGAAGGCATCGCTGCCCTGCTCGACCGCCCGGCCCCCCTGCTCGTGCTGACGGGCCAGCAACTCGCCGACCTTGCTGATCGGCAGACCACTGCTCGTCCAGTGCAGGATGTCGCGGATGCGCTGTACATCCTCGGGCGTGTACAGGCGATGGCCGCCTTCGGTGCGCTGGGGGCTGATCAGCCCGTGGCGGCGCTCCCAGGCGCGCAGGGTCACCGGGTTGATGCCGGTCAGGCTCACCACATCGCGCATGGGCAGCAAATCAGGGGAAATCGCTTCGGTCATCGGGCACGTGGGGGTCTAGGGGCCGGGGACGCCATTCTAAACCCATCCCCGCCTTTTGCGCCGCGCGTTCGTGCGTCATCATGGCGGCCAGCGCGCACGCCACCATTACCCGAGGTTCACATGATCGACGCAAAGCTTCTGCAACTGATGGTCGAGACCTCCAACGACGGCATCGTCGTCGCCGAACAGGAAGGCAGCGACAGCATCCTGATCTACGCCAACCCGGCATTCGAACGCCTGACCGGCTATGCCGTCGACGACATCCTCTACCAGGACTGCCGCTTCCTGCAGGGCCAGGACCATGACCAGCCGGGGCTTGCGAACATCCGCGAGGCGATCCGCGACGGCCGCCCTTGCCGCGAAGTGCTGCGCAACTACCGCAAGGACGGCAGCCTGTTCTGGAACGAGCTGTCGATCACCCCGGTGCACAATGAGGCCGACCAGCTGACCTATTTCATCGGCATTCAGCGCGACGTCAGTGCACAGGTGTCCGCCGAGCAGAAAGTCCGCGAGCTGGAAGCCGAGGTGGCGCAGTTACGCCAGCAGCTGGCCACCAGCAACCACTGATGTATACGCCTGTGGGAGCGGGCTTGCCCCGCGATAACCGGCGAAGCCGGTGCCATTACGCTTGATTCCCTGGCTTGGCCCTTCGCGGGGCAAGTCGCAGCGGCGCACCGCCGCTCCCACGCAGGCCCTTCTAAAACTGTACAAGCAGGTTGACTTGTACAGTTTTAGACATAGGCTTCAGGTATACCTGTACAAAAATCGTTCCGTGTACAGGATTGCCTGGAGCCGCGCATGTCCGACTACCTGCAAACCTTCGCCGAACGCTTTGCCGGCTTGAACGCTGGCAACCTGCAGCGGCTCGACGAGCTGTACAGCGAAACGGTGACCTTCCGCGACCCCCTGCACCAGATCGAGGGCCTGCCTGCCCTGCGTGCCTACTTCGCCACGCTGTACGCCAACGTGCAGGACATCCGCTACGACTTCCACGGCGCCGACCAGGTACAGCCGGGCCACGGCTACTTGCGTTGGACCCTGCATTTTTGCCACCCGCGCCTGGCCGGCGGCAGGCCGATCAGCCTTGACGGCTGCAGCCACCTGCGTTGGCGCGAGCACGTCGACTTTCACCAGGACTACTTCGATGCCGGCGCGCTGCTGTACGAGCACGTGCCCGTGGTCGGTGGGCTGATCGGCTGGCTCAAGGGCCGGCTGGCATGAGCCGCTGCTGGTTGACCGGCGCCAGCAGCGGTATCGGCGCCGCCCTGGCGCTGCGCTTGCTGGAACAAGGCCATCAGGTCGCGCTGGGTGGCCGCCAGGCTGGCAGCTTGCAACCGCTGGCCGAGCGCTTTGCAGGCCAGACGCTATTGGCCGTCGGTGATATCAGCGAGGCGCCGCAAGTGGCGCAGATCGCCGCGGATATCGAGCAGCACTGGGGCGCCCTCGATCTGGTGATCCTCAACGCCGGCACCTGCGAGTACCTGGAACCCGGCCACTTCGACCCGGCCCTGGTCGAACGGGTGATGCGCACCAACCTGCTGGGCCTGTGCCACTGCCTCCAGGTCGCCCTGCCCCTGCTACGGCGCGGCCAGCGGCCACATCTGGTGGTGGTGGGCAGCTCGGTGAGCTGGCTGGCGCTGCCACGGGCCGGTGCCTATGGCGCATCCAAGGCGGCGGTGCGCTACCTGGTCGAGTCGCTGCGCATCGACCTGATCAACGAAGGCATCGATGTCACCCTGGTCAGCCCCGGCTTCGTCGATACACCGTTGACCCGGCGCAACGACTTCGCCATGCCGCAAATGTGGAGTGCCGAGCGCGCCGCCCGGCATATCGCCGCACGCCTGGCGCAGCGGCCACTGGAGATCAACTTCCCCGGCCTGTTCACCTGCGTGTTGCGCCTGCTCGGCGGGCTGCCGGTGCGCTGGCGCCTGAAGCTGGGCCAGCGCATGGCCCGCCGTGAACAGGGGTAGCCGACCATGCGGATCGCCATCATCGGCAGCGGCATCGCCGGCCTGACCTGCGCCCACCTGCTATCGCGCCGGCACCAAGTCACGGTGTTCGAGGCCGCCGACTGGATCGGTGGCCACACCCACACCGTCGATGTGCAGTGGCGCGGCCAGCACTATGCCGTGGACACCGGCTTCATCGTGTTCAACGACTGGACCTACCCCAGCTTCATCCGCCTACTGGGCTACCTGGGGGTAGCCTCGCGGCCCACGCAGATGAGCTTTTCAGTGCACGACCCGCTCACCGGCTGCGAGTACAACGGCCACACCCTCGACAGCCTTTTTGCCCAACGGCGCAACCTGCTGTCACCGGGCTTCTGGGGCATGCTGCGGGACATCCTGCGCTTCAACCGCCAGGCCCTCGCCGACCTCGACAACCAGCGCATCGAAGCCACCACCACCCTTGGCGACTACCTGCGCACGCAGCGCTACGGCCAGCGTTTCATCGACCACTACGTCGTGCCCATGGGGTCGGCGATCTGGTCGATGTCGCGCAGCGACATGCTGGGCTTCCCGCTGCAGTTCTTCGTGCGCTTTTGCCGCAACCACGGTTTGCTGTCGGTCAGCCACCGCCCGCAATGGCGGGTGGTCGAAGGCGGTTCGCGCAGTTACCTGGCGCCGCTGTGCCGGCCGTTCGCCGAGCGCATTCGCCTGAACTGCGCGGTCAGCCGGGTCTGCCGTGACGACGGCGGCGTAACGCTGAACAGCACGGCCGGCAGCGAACGGTTCGACAGCGTGGTGTTCGCCTGCCACAGCGACCAGGCCCTGGCGCTGCTGGAGGCCCCCAGCGCCGAGGAACGCGCGGTGCTCGGCGCCATCCGCTACGCCAGCAACGATGTGCTGCTGCACACCGACACCCGCCTGCTGCCAAGGCGGCGCAAGGCCTGGGCCAGCTGGAACTACCGTCTGGGTGGCAGCGAACAGGCCCCCGCCGCGCTGACCTACGACATGAACATCCTGCAGGGCATCGAGGCACCGGTGACGTTCTGCGTCAGCCTGAACCAGACCGCCCTGGTGGACCCGGCGCAGATCCTCGCCCGCTTCCAGTACGCCCACCCGCAATACAGCCTGGCGGCGCTGGCCGCCCAGGCCCGACAAGGCGAGTTGCAGGGGCGCCAGCACAGCTATTACTGCGGTGCCTACTGGGCCAACGGCTTTCACGAGGACGGCGTGGTCAGCGCGCTGCAAGTGGCCGAACATTTTGGAGAGCGCCTGTGAACAGCAGCCTGTGCCGCGGCTGGGTCAGCCACCGGCGCCTGACCCCGCGCCCGCATGCCTTTCGCTACCGCATCGGCATGCTCTACCTGGACCTGGCCGAACAGCCCTGGCTGCTCGGCCTGTCGCGCTGGCTCGGGCACTCGCGCCTGGCCCCGCTTTGCTGGCGTGAAAGCGACTACCTGCCGGCCCTCACCCGCAGCGGCATGCCGCTGGCCCAGGCCGCCCGCCAACTGGTCGGCCAGGCTACCGGGCAGGCGCCCGAGGGCGCCGTGCACCTGCTCACCCAGCCACGCTGCTGGGGGCTGTCGTTCAACCCGGTGAGTTTCTACTTCTGCCACGACCGCGAGGGCCAGCTCGCGGCGATCCTGCTGGAGGTGCGCAACACCCCTTGGCGCGAACGCTTCCACTACGTGCTGCCGGTGCAGCCTGGCCAGCCCCGGCAGTTCTGCGTGGCCAAGGCCTTCCATGTGTCGCCGTTCATGCCGCTGGACATGGAGTACCGCCTGCGCTTTTTCCTCGATGGCCAGCGACTGCGCATCCACATGGAAAACCGCCGCGAGGGGCAGCCAGTGTTCGCCGCCGACCTGGCCCTGGAGCGCCGGGAGCTGAACCGCAGCACCTTGCACCAGCACCTGCTGGCCTTCCCGTGGATGAGCCTGCGCACGCTGTCGGCCATTTACTGGCAAGCCCTGCGCCTGCTGTTCAAGCGCACGCCCATCCACGATCACCGCGTCAGCCAGGGCAACCTGCGCCTTGGCCGGACCACCCGCGAGGAGCCCAAACATGCCCGAACCCACGTTGAGCGTTAGCAAATCGGCGGGCCTGACACCGCTGCTCGGTGGCCTGGTCAGGAGCGCCGTGCTGGCCCAGCTGCGCCGGATCAGCCGCGGCCAGCTGCGGCTGATCGGCAATGACCAGCAATGGACCTTCGGCGAAACCGGCAGCGCGCTGTACGCCGAAGTCGAGATCCTGGACGAGGCCGCCTGGGGCATGGTTGCCGGCAATGGCTCGATCGGCGCCGGCGAGGCCTATATCCACGGTTACTGGCGCAGCCCTGACCTGGCGGCAGTGACCCGTCTGTTCGTCGCCAACCTCGACGTGCTCGATGCCATGGAGCGCGGCCTGGCGCGCTTCGGCCGCCCGGCCCTGCGCCTGTTGCACAGCCTCAATCGCAACAGCCGGCGCGGTGCGCGGCGCAATATCCTGGCCCATTACGACCTGGGCAATGCCCTGTTCGAACGCTTGCTCGACCCGACCATGATGTATTCCGCTGCGCAGTTCGACAGCGCCGAGCAAAGCCTGGAACAGGCGCAGTTGAACAAGCTCGAACGCATCTGCCAGAAGCTTGAGCTCAAGCCCCACGACCACTTGCTGGAGATCGGCACGGGCTGGGGCAGCCTGGCCATCCACGCCGCCACCCGCCATGGTTGCCGGGTCACCACCACCACGCTGTCCCAGGCGCAGTACAGCCACACCCTGCAGCGGGTCAAGGCGCTGGGCCTGGAGCGGCGCATCAGCGTGCTGTGCGAGGACTACCGCGACCTGCGCGGGCGCTTCGACAAGCTGGTGTCGATCGAGATGATCGAGGCCGTGGGCCACCGCTACCTGCCAGCCTACTTCCGCCAGTGCGCCGCGCTGCTCAAGGACGACGGCCTGATGCTGCTGCAGGCCATCACCATCCGCGACCAGCGCTACGCCCAGGCGCGCCGTTCGGTGGACTTCATCCAGCGCTACATCTTCCCCGGCGGCGCCTTGCCCTCGCTCAGCGTGCTGCTCGACACCGCCAGCCGGCAGACCGCGTTGAACCTGCTGCACATGGAGGACTTCGGGCAGGACTATGCACGCACCCTGCGCCACTGGCGCGACAACCTGCGCCTGGCGCGCGGGGCGCTCAGTGAAATGGGTTACGACGACACCTTCCAGCGGCTGTGGGAGTTCTACTTGTGCTACTGCCAGGGCGGCTTCGAGGAGCGGGTCATCGGTGTGGCGCAATTGCTCTGGGCCACACCCCAGGCACGCCGGGCACCGCTGCCGGGCGCCTGAGCATGCCCCGCGCCTGGCTGCTGGGCAATGCGCTGTGGCTGCAGGCTGGCTGGTGGGCCTGCGTGCTCGGTGCAACGCGGCCCTGGCTGTTGCTGCTGGTGCCTGCCGGGCTGGCGCTGCACCTGCGCTATTGCCCCGACCGCGTGGGCGAGGCACGGGCGCTGTTGCGCGTGACGCTTGCCGGTTGCCTGCTCGACAGCCTGCTGGGCGCACTGGGGGTCTTCAGCTTTACGCAATGGCCGCTACCCGGCTGGCTGGCCTTGCTGTGGCTGGTGCTGGCCAGCGGCTTGCGCCACAGCCTGGCCTGGGCCGCGCGACCGGCCTGGCGTGGGGTGCTGCTGGGTGTGCTGGGCGGCCCGCCGGCCTATCTGGCCGGTGCGCAGCTTGCGGGCGTCGGCCTGCCGCTGGGCTCACTGGCCACGGCCCTGATACTGGCGCCGTTATGGGCGTTCGCCTTGCCGCTGGCCTTGCGCCTGGCCGCGTGGCGCTGAGCGACGGCAGCGCTCGGAACAGTAGCGCACCTGCTGCCAACAACGCGCCCAGCGCTTGCGCCAGGTGAACGGCCGGCCACAGGCCACGCAGACTTTGCTCGGCAACAGGCTTTTGTTCATTCGCCGGCCTGGGGCAAACGCCGGAAGAACAAGGTGATCTGGCCGATCTCCACGCCGAACTTGCGCATGCTCGAGCGGTTGATCAGGGTGTCTTCGTCCATCAGGTACATCCAGTCGTCCAGGTCCACCTGCCAGTGGCTGCCATCCACCGGCAGATCCAGGCGGTACTGCCAGCGCAGCGCATTGCCCGCTACCTCGCCACGGGCCTCGCCGATCACGTCTCCTGCCCGCCCGCGCCAGCGGCCGGGGCCGTCCGGGGTGAGCGTCCAGGTGCGCTGCTGGCGGGTGCCGTCGCTGTAGACAAAGTGCTCATCGAGGATCAGCCGCTCGCCTTCACGGCGGCTGTCGATGCGCACATGGAAGCGCTTGACCACTTCGCCGTTGCGCTTCTGGAACATGCCCCAGGCTTCTACCGGTGTGGCAAAGAACGCTACCAGGTCCAAACCCGGTTGCTGCCCGCGGTAGTGTTCGACGCCGACATTGCCGCAACTGCCGAGCAGCAGGCAGGCAAGCACAAGTACGAGGTTACGCATGGTCAGCCTCCGCGATCTTCTTTGGCCAGCCCGAGCAGGCGTTGGCGCAACTGTGGGTCTCGGGCTCGCGGGTCCAGCCAGATGGCGAAGAAGGCCTGGGCGAAGGCCGGGTCGGCGACCTCGGCGCGCAGTTGGCCATCGACATAGAAGCGGCAGCCCTGCCCGGGCAGGTACACCCCGGTAATGCGCATGCCCGGGCGCACGTCGACGAACGCGGCGCGCATGTTGTTTGCCCAGCGTTCGAGGGTTTGCGGGCTCGGCGGCTGCGCGGCCAGGCGGCGCATTTCGGTGAGGCTGGCGTCGACCAGCGTGTCGCGGGACAGTGCCCGGTGGTAGCGCAGTTCGAGGGCGAAGGGTTCATCCCAGTGTTGCGGCGAAACGGCACTGAACAGGCGGGCGCTGTACAGGCGCAGGCCGAACCAGCTGAAGTCGCCGCTGCCGGTCAGGTGGACCAGTGGCAGGGTGGTGCGCCAGTCTGCGCAGGCGGGCTGGGTCAGGGCCATGGCCAGGAGGATGGCCAGGGTAATGAGCGTTTGCCTTGCGGGGTTGTGGGCCATTTAGCGAACACCCAGGCGTGTGCGGATACTGTACAAGTATAATTTCTTGTATAGATATTCCCAGGTGAAATCTTGGTTTTGTATAGATTTTCGGGTGAGAGCCAGGTTTGGGGCCTAGTGGCCGTGTGACGCCCAAGGGCCTGTCTTGAAATCGCATGTGGGCCATCAGGTGCAGGGCGACAGATTTGCAGCGCACTCAAGATCGAGCGCCGCCCGCGCGGCGCATCGCGGGCGGCGCTCGATCTCATAGGCGCTGCAAAAACACCGGCAGGCACCTGGTGGCCTTCGCCCAATATTCTGGCGGGCACCTTGTATGCCCTCACCCACTCGCCCGCCATGCACCCGCCCAAGACATGAACGAATCTTCATCTTCGCTGTGCGCCCCTGACAGCAGGGCTCCACGCCCCTCCCCGGCGCTGCACCCCAGCCCCCCGCCTTGAGCCCCGCCGCACGCCCGCGTAGCATCGCCGCCCCGCACGCATCGCCCTGACCGACCCGCCACTGCCCATGCCACAACCCATCCCCCTCAAGGACCACGAAACCGAAAAGCACCTGGTCAACCGCCGGTTGCTGGCCTGTGCCCTGCTGGTGTTCAGCCTGGTGGCGGTGCTGGTGGGGCGGCTCTATGTGCTGCAGGTGGTGCAGCATGACCAGCAGACCGCAGTGTCGGAAAACAACCGCGTGCATGTGCTGCCGATCCCGCCCGAGCGCGGGCTGATCTATGACCGCAATGGCGTGGTCCTGGCCGACAACAAACCCAGCTTCAACCTGACCATGACCCGCGAGCGGGCCGGTGATTCGGCCAAGGTGCTCGACGCCCTGGCACAGGTTCTCAACCTCGGCGAAGACGACCGCCACCAGTTCGACAAGGACCTGCGCCGTGGCCGCAAGCCCTTCGAACCAGTCACCCTGATGGTCGGCCTGAGTGAGGAACAGATTGCCCTGATCGCCGTCAACCAGTTCCGCCTGCCGGGGCTGGAGGTGGAGCCGCAGTTCATCCGCGAATACCCGCTGGCCGAGCACTTCGCCCATTCGGTGGGCTATGTCGGGCGGATCAACGAGAAGGAAGCCAAAACCCTCGACAGCACCGAATACCGGGGCACCCAGTCGATCGGCAAGACCGGCGTCGAGCGCTTCTACGAACACGAACTGCACGGCCAGGTGGGTTACGAAGAGGTCGAGACCAACGCCCAGGGCCGGGTGATGCGCGTGCTGCGCCACCACGACCCGGTGCCGGGCAAGTCCATCGTGCTGAGCCTGGACGCCCACCTGCAGCAGGCCGCGGAAAAGGCCCTGGGCGACCGACGTGGCGCGGTGGTGGTGCTGGACCCGGCCAACGGCGACGTGCTGGCGATGGTCAGCAACCCCAGCTTCGACCCCAACCTGTTCGTCAAGGGCATCAGCTCCAGGCAGTACTCGGCGCTGCGCGACTCGATCGACCGGCCATTGTTCAACCGCGTGCTGCGCGGCCTCTATGCCCCCGGCTCGACGGTCAAACCGGAAGTGGCCATCGCCGGCCTCGACAGCGGCGTGATCACCCCCGGTAGCCGGGTGTTCGACCCCGGTTACTACGAACTGCCCAACTACGACCACAAGTACCGCAACTGGAACCACAGCGGCGATGGCTGGGTAGACATGTACACCGCGATCATGCGCTCCAACGACACCTACTTCTACGACCTGGCGCACAAGCTGGGCATCGACCGGCTGCATGACTACATGGCCGAATTCGGCCTGGGCCAGAAGGTCTCGCAGGACATGTTCGAGGAAGCCCCCGGGCTGATGCCGTCGCAAGCCTGGAAACGCGCCACCCGCCGCCAGGCCTGGTTCCCCGGCGAAACGCTGATCCTTGGCATCGGCCAGGGCTACATGCAGGTCACCCCGCTGCAACTGGCCCAGGCCACCAGCTTGCTGGCCAGCAAAGGCGCCTGGCACCGCCCGCACCTGGCGATGACCGTCGGCGGCCAGGCCCCCATCGACCCCAACCCGATGCCGGACATCGTGCTGCACGACAAGCGCGCCTGGGACCAGGTCAACCAGGGCATGCAAATGGTCATGCACGATGCCCGCGGCATCGCCCGCGCCGCCGCCGCCGGGGCCCAGTACCGCATCGCCGGCAAGAGCGGCACCGCGCAGGTGGTGGCGATCAAGCAGGGCGAACGCTACAACCGCAACAAGACCCTGGAACGCCACCGCGACAATGCCCTGTTCGTCGGTTTCGCCCCGGCCGACCACCCGGCCGTGGTGGTGGCGGTGATGATCGAGAACGGCGAGGCCGGTGGGCGGGTGGCGGGGCCGGTGGTGCGCGAGGTGATGGATGCCTACCTGCTGGATGAGCAGGGGCATCTGAAAGGGCAGTATGCCGGCAATGGCACACCTGCCGTACCGCACACCTAAGGCTTGAATGACAGCCGGGCAATCAACCTTGAGCAGCCCGGCTCTCAAGCTCGGCGCGGTAGCTGCGCAACGACGCAATGCGCTGGGCGCTGGCGGCTTCGCGTTCCTCGACGATCACTTTGAGCTGGTGCGACGCCTGCACCAGGTAAGCCTCCAGCGCATCGCCGGTGATATAGGTGCCCGATAGTTTGTTCAGCTTGCTCCAGCCATCGTTGAACACCTGCACGAAATCCTCTGAAACCGCACTCACCGCCAGCCACTCCGCGGCCTGGGTAACGAAGAACTGATCGGTGGCCAGCACCAGCTGCGCCAGGCGATTACGTCGCAGCGATTCACTGCTGCCCGCACGCTCGTAGTCCTCCACCCGCTCCAACGCCTCGTCGATGATCAACTGCATGAAATCGGTGAACGATTTGAAGAAGAAGGCGATTTCCTCGACGATCTCCCTGCTGCGCTTGAGCGCCGCCACGCTGAGGTTCAGCGACTTGACCGCCAGTTCGATGCTGCTCTGCTCACTGCGCGCGCCATCGAGCAGCACGGTAATGCGCACCAATTCCGCCGCCTGCTCGCGCTTGACGCCTTCGTAGCGCTCGACGTTGTCGAGCATCTGCCGCTCCAACTGGCGCAACGACAATGCTTGATCTCTAAGCTGCCCCCCCACGTCACTCGCGGCATTTGCCAGTTCGCGCAGTAGTGCGCCCAACTGCTGCTCGGTGCCACCGAGCAACGCTTGCGCCTCGCGCAACTCGCCACGCACGCGCTCCAGGCGCTTGTCCAGTTCCTCAACCGCCAGCTCACTGGCGGCCGCTTCGCGCTGCGCCTCGAGCTCGGCAAGGGTGCGCTGCAGGTCGGTAACGACCTTGCCCTGGACGGCGCGCTTGGTTTCCAGGTTGGCCTTTTCCACCAGCTTGGTCGGGTCGGCATTAGCGCTGTACTGGTTGGCGAGCGCTCCGACACTGGCCGCGCCCAGCAGCGCCGAGCTGCCACCGGTAGCCCCCATGGCCGCGATCGGGAGCACGGCCGACAGCACCTGGGTGACGCCGCTGATCAGCGACGCCCAGAACGCCTTCTGTTCCGCGCCCTTGGCTTGCTGCCCGTATTCACGCGCCAACTTGTCGAAGCGGTTGACCTGCTCCTGCAGCGCCGTGACCAAGCTGTCCAGTTCGTCACGCCGGGCCGTGGCCTCGAGGATCTCCTGCTTGATCTTGCGATTGGCTTCGAGGGTCTCGCTCAAGGCGATCTCGCTGCTGGCCATGACCGCTTCGATATCACGCAGGATCTGCTCATAGGTATCGACGATGGTCGCCAGGTTACCGCGAACCCCCGCTGCAGCCTGGGCAATGTGCCGGGCCATTTCCAGCAACTCACCACCGACATACTGGCGGATTTCTTCGGCATCGTTGCCTTCTTTCACATCCAGCCAGTCCGGCAGCACCGTGCGCAACCGGGTGCCGATGCTTCTGGCGACCCGTACAGCGCCCTTGATGCTGCGTTCGCTCTGCTGCTGGGCCTGGATCAGCCGATTCATGATGTTGGCGATCCGTACACGGATCGCGCCCTGGGCCTGGGGCGTGGTGTTGTAGGCGATGTACAGCAGCTCGATGGCATGGTCGGTGTCGGTCTTGGCGCGATCGATCTGGTAATTGCCTTCGATCTTCTTCTTGAAACTGGCCACCAGCGGCGATTCGGCGCCGGGCAGCTGCAGCGGCTGAGCACTGACGATGCTCTGTACCTGCTCAGTGATCTGATTCTCCAGCAGGACATTTCGGTTGGTAAACGAGACGATTTCAGACATGTAATACATCCTTTCAGTAGGTCGGTAACGGCCGCTGCGACGCTGGCGCAGTGAGTGGCACGCATGCCTGGCCTCAGCCACCATTCATGGCGGCGCCAGCAAAGCCAGGCAGAACCAATGTGCGCGCTTTGCCCATGCCCGCTTAAGCAGGAAACAACCCCATCACGAGTAGGTAGTGACCTGCTCGCAAAGTGGGACACGGCTAATCGGTCAGTCAGAACCATGTAAAGGGATGCAGTCATTTTCCCAATTGCTGGGGTAACGCACGTCTTCTGCACGCAACGGCGGCCAGGCGTCGTAGAGCAGCCGGTGACTGGCGCCCAAGGCATCGCGCAGGGGCTTGCGCAAAGGTTGCAGCGCCTGGGCATGGCAAGTGGCCTGATCACCTGGCCGGTCAGCACAGGCCTCAAGCGCGTAATCGAAGTCGTCGAGCAAGATGAAGTTGGCCTGTTTACGCGTGCGTGTGGTGCTCAGGAACGGTTTGATGGTTTCGATACCTTGCTCGGCGCGACGGGCGATCGCCAGGCTGCGTTGAACGGTGCCGTGCGCGTTTTCCAGGCCCTGGAAGTACAGGCGATGTTCCGGCCTGGTGGGCGGGTAGCCATAGCGTGCCTTGGCGTCTTCCAACTCGCGCAGTGCCTCGCGTGCCAGTTGCTCCAGTTGCGGGCGCCGACGCAATTCATCGCCAAAGGCGCTTTCCACCCAGGCGATACGCTCGATCAACAGTTGCTCCAAACTGCCCAGGCGGCCCTGGCACAGGGACATGCGTTGTTGCAGCGCATGCTCCGATGATGTGAGCGGGACAGCCCCGGCCAGGGCACTGGTCGATGCCAGCCCAGCCCAGAGCAACAGGGGAAGAGCGCGGGACACAGGGAAAGGGTGCTTGGTGCTGTTCATGGCGAATCTCCGATAAGGGGGGTGCATTGCACCTGCCATGCACAAACTGCAACAAGCTGGAACCCTTGCCCTGCAAGGGACTTAGCAGGCCATGCAGAACGTTTCAGACGTAGGCATCTGCCGCAGGCAACCTTTCAACAGCAGCCGAATCGGTAAGAAATCGTGCGTATAATCGCGGCTTTTTCCGACTGCGATTTACCCCTTCATGAAAAGATTGTTGTACGCAGCATCCCTGTGCCTCGCCCTCATCCCCCCCGCCTTCGCCACCCCGCCGGCAACCTTCACCGAAGCCAAGGTCATCGCCAAGCAGAAGATCTACCTCGACCAGGCCAACAGCGCCCAGGGCGACCTGTACTGTGGCTGCAAATGGACCTGGGTCGGCAAGTCGGGCGGGCGCGTCGACCCGGCCTCCTGCGGTTATGAAACCCGCAAGCAGCAGAGCCGCGCCGAGCGCACCGAGTGGGAACACATCGTCCCGGCCTGGACCTTCGGCCACCAGCGCCAGTGCTGGCAGAACGGCGGCCGCGAAGCCTGCGTCGACAAGGACCCGGTGTTCCGCGCCATGGAAGCCGACCTGTTCAACCTCTACCCGGCCGTGGGCGAAGTAAACGGTGACCGCAGCAACTTCAACTACGGCATGGCCGCAGGCGTTGCCCCGCAGTACGGCCAGTGCACGACGAAAATCGACTTCCAGCAGAAAGCCGCCGAACCGCGTAACGAAGTCAAAGGCCTGGTGGCGCGCACCACCTTCTACATGTTCGATCGCTACCAGCTGAGCATGTCGCGCCAACAACAGCAGTTGCTGATGGCGTGGGACAAGCAGTACCCGGTAACCCCCTGGGAGAAGGAACGCGACCGCCGCATCGCGGCGGTGATGGGGCATTCCAATCCGTTCGTGACCGGTGAGCGCAGCTGGACACCGGGTTACAAACCAGCGGGCGCCGCCCCGGTGGTGACCGCCACCGCGCAACCTGCCAAGCCCAGCCCGGCCAGCACGGCGGCGCACGGTGCCGTGCTGGGCAACCGCAACAGCCAGGTCTACCACCTGGCCAGCGGCTGCCCGGGTTATGCGCAGGTGGCGGCGAAGAACCAGGTGGCATTCGACTCCGAAGCCGCGGCGCAGGCGGCCGGCTACCGCAAAGCCGGTAACTGCAAGTAGCACCTGCGCAGGCTCCCGGCACAGCGACTGCCGGGAGCCTGCAGCGGTTTCAGCTTGACGTTTACGTCAAGCTCACTTTAGGTTAACGCTGATCCCACCCCCCGAGCATCAGCATGACCAGCCAGACCTACAGCATCTCCGACCTGTCCCGCGAGCTGGACATCACCACCCGCGCCATCCGCTTCTACGAGGAGCAGGGCCTGCTCAGCCCCGAGCGCCGCGGCCTGGAGCGCATCTACTCGGCCCGCGACAAGGTCACCCTCAAGCTGATCCTGCGCGGCAAGCGCATCGGCTTCTCGCTGGCCGAGTGCCGCGAGCTGATCGAGCTGTACGACCCCACGGGCGGCAACCTCAAGCAGCTCAACAGCATGCTCGGCAAGATCGCCGAACGCCGTGCCCAGCTGGAGCAGCAGATGCTCGACATCCAGCAGATGCACCTGGAGCTGGACACCGCCCAGGAACGCTGCGAGCAGGCCCTGGCCGCCACCTTGAACCAGCAGCCCCACAACCGTTGACCTGCCACAGGAAGCCCGCCATGTCATTGCCCAAGAACGTCCGCCTGGTCGAAGTCGGCCCCCGCGACGGCCTGCAGAACGAAGCCCAGCCCATCAGTGTCGCCGACAAGGTGCGGCTGGTGGACGACCTTACCGACGCTGGCCTCGCCTACATCGAGGTGGGCAGCTTCGTCTCGCCCAAGTGGGTACCGCAGATGGCCGGCTCCGCCGAGGTGTTTGCCGGTATCCAGCAACGTGCCGGCGTGACCTACGCCGCGCTGGCGCCCAACTTGCGTGGTTTCGAGGATGCCCTGGCGGCGGGGGTGAAAGAGGTGGCGGTGTTTGCGGCGGCGTCCGAGGCCTTCTCACAGCGCAATATCAACTGTTCGATCAGCGACAGCCTCAAGCGTTTCGAGCCGATCATCGAAGCTGCCCGCGCGCAGGGCGTGCGGGTGCGCGGTTACGTGTCCTGCGTGCTGGGTTGCCCTTATGAAGGGCGGATCAGCGCCGAGCAGGTCGCGCCGGTAGCCCGTGCCCTGCACGAGATGGGCTGTTACGAGGTGTCGCTGGGCGACACCATCGGCAGCGGCACTGCCGGCGACACTCGCCGGTTGTTCGAGGTGGTCTCAAGGCAGGTACCACGCGAGCAATTGGCCGGGCACTTCCACGACACCTACGGCCAAGCCCTGGCCAATGTGTATGCCAGCCTGCTCGAAGGCATCGCGGTGTTCGACAGCTCGGTCGCAGGCCTGGGTGGCTGCCCCTACGCCAAGGGCGCCACTGGCAACGTTGCCAGCGAAGACGTGCTGTACCTGCTGCAGGGCCTGGGCATTGAAACCGGCATAGACCTCGACCGCCTGATCGCCGCAGGCCTGCGCATCAGTAAGGTACTGGGCCGTGCTACCGGTTCGCGGGTGGCACGGGCACGCAGCGCAGGCTGAGTCACACCGGTGTCACACAAGTGTGGGTGGAGTGTTACCGCCCACACCGCTGGCAGCAAAAAATCGGGTAACAGGGAAACAAATCGACAAAATTTCAGGTGCCAGATTTTTTCGAAAATCCTCAAGTCATTGATTTTAAAGGATTTTAAAAAGTTGGCACGGCACCTGCTATATCTCTGGCACAACAAGAACAAAAAAAAGCGACATCTAATAAAAACAACATGAAACGGTTCTGACATAACAAGAACAACACGGCAGAAGCGTAGCAAGCAGATTTTTTTGGAGTCGACGTGCTTTCCAGGGAAGCTTTCGCAGAAAAGCCCCGCAGCCTGACACAGAACAATAAAACTACCTGAAGGTAGCGACAGTCACGGTTGGATCACACACGTTGCATGAACGCAGGTCAGCGCTCAAAAAAATACGTTTGCTCTTGGCCCCGGGTAGGGGCCCCGCAGTACCGAGACAAAAGCCGACAAAAACAACAACAGGCCAGTCTCCAATAATAAAAAAAGAGCAGGCAACAACGCTTATGAGGGGAGCTTCGGCTCCCCTCAGTGCTTCCTGCCCTCCTCCTCGCTTTTCTCCTCGCTCCCGCCCTCCACCTTGTCCACCAGCAGCGGCATCGTGCCCAGCACCAACAGCGCCAGCACCGTACTGAGCAGCGCCGTGGCCTCGCGCCCCATGCCGGCGGCCGTGCCGATGGCGGCGGTCATCCACAGCCCGGCGGCGGTGGTCAGGCCCTTCACATGGCTGGTGTCCTGGCCGTGGCCCTTGAGGATGGTGCCTGCACCGAGAAAGCCGATACCCGCGACAATGCCCTGGATCACCCGGCTCAGCGCCTGTTCGTCGGCCCCGGCCATGCTCGGGGCCAGCACGAACAGCGCCGCGCCCAGGGATACCAGCATATGCGTGCGCACCCCGGCCGCCTTGCCTTTGCTTTCGCGTTCGAAGCCCAGCACCGCGCCCAGCAGTGCGGCCATTAGCAGGCGTACGAGGATGCGGGTGATCTCCTGTTCGTCGGTGATGTCGGCGAATTCAGACTGGATGGTCGAGAGGATCGTTTCCATCGGATGTTCTCCTGCACTTGCCTCATCGCGGGGCAAGCCCGCTCCCACATGTATTGCGATGAGGCCCTTACTGAAGCTGACCGCACCCTCCCCCAGGAGTGCCACCGGGCATAAAGTTGCAGCATCCACGCCCGGCCTGTGGTCACACCCTGTAACCGCCCCAGGAGGACCCCACCATGCCCATCGAAGTCGACGAAACCACCCGCCACTGCACCCTGATCGGCGACCACATCCGCCTGGAAGGCACCGGCCCCGAGATCGAGATCGTCACCGACGAACAGCTGCGCATGTCGGTGGCCATCCTGGCCGGCGAACGCGTGGCCATCACCGAAGCCGAGGCCGACGCACTCACCGTCGCAGGTGCGGTGGATAGCCGCAGGCATCTGAAGGCCAGCGTCCCAGGCTCGGTAATCTAGGGCCCCGGGGCTTCGGAGGAAGATCTGATACGGTTTTTATCGCCATAGCTGAGTCTGTGCTGCAAACAGATCGGGGGCCATAGTGCCCGGGCCTGATCGAGGCCTGATGAGCGATGAACCATGAGTGACAGAATCCCCTTCCGAGTCATCGAGATTGCCCCCGCCGCCGTCAAAAAGAGCAAAAGCCAGCCGGACGGCGGCATCCACACCCGCAGCTTCAGCGGCTTCTACCGCAACCTGCGGATTACCTTTGCCGGCGCGCTGTTCCTGCTGTTCTTCGGCACCGCCTGGCTGCAGTGGGACGACCGCCAAGCCGTGTTGTGGGATCTGGCCGACAGCAAGTTCCACATCTTTGGCGCGACGTTCTGGCCGCAGGATTTCATCCTGCTCTCGGCGCTGCTGATCATCTGCGCCTTCGGCCTGTTCGCCATCACCGTGTTCGCCGGCCGCGTGTGGTGTGGCTACAGCTGCCCGCAGAGCACCTGGACCTGGCTGTACATGTGGTGCGAAAAGGTCTGTGAAGGCGACCGCAACCAGCGCATCAAGCTGGCCGCCGCGCCCTGGGGTATCAACAAGCTCGCCCGGCGCAGCCTGAAGCACACATTGTGGCTGGCCATCGGCCTGCTCACCGGGCTGACCTTCGTCGGCTACTTCACCCCGATCCGCCCGCTGGCCGCCGAGCTGTTCAGCCTGCAGCTGAGCGGCGTGGCGCTGTTCTGGGTGCTGTTCTTCACTGGCGCCACTTACATAAATGCCGGCTGGCTGCGCGAGGCGGTGTGCATGCACATGTGCCCCTATGCGCGCTTCCAGGGTGTGATGTTCGACAAGGACACCCTGGCGGTGGCCTACGACCCCAGCCGCGGTGAAGCCCGTGGCCCGCGCAAGAAAGGCAGCATCCCCGGCGAGCAGGGCCTGGGCGACTGCATCGACTGCACCCTGTGCGTGCAGGTCTGCCCCACCGGAATCGATATCCGCGACGGCCTGCAGATGGGCTGCATCGGCTGCGCGGCGTGTATCGACGCCTGTGACGAGGTCATGGACAAGATGGGCTATGCCCGCGGCCTGATCGGCTACAAGTCCGAGCACAACCTGCAAGGCGGCACCACCCACTGGCTGCGCCCGCGCCTGCTGGGCTACGCCGCGGCGCTGGTGGTGATGATCGGCGCGCTGGTCATGGCCCTGCAACTGCGCCCCATGGTGTCGATGGACGTGATCAAGGACCGCGGCCTGTTCCGCGAGAACGCCCTGGGCCAGATCGAGAACATCTACCTGCTCAAGATCATCAACAAGACCAGCGAGCCGCAGCACTATCGCCTGCGCCTGGTCGACGCCGACGGTTTCGAGCTCCACGGGCGCACCGAGTTCAGCATCGCCGCCGGCGAGATGAGCGAACTGCCAGTGTCGGTGGCACTGCTGGCCGACCGCCCGAGCAGCAGCTCGCAGGAGCTGACCTTCGAGCTCCAGGACAGCGACCAGCCTGGGGTGCGCAGCATCGCCCACAGCCGCTTCGTCGCACCGATGAACCGCTGATCCCTTACACTGCCCTTTACCTTGCCCGTGCAGAACACCATGAAACGCTATGAACGCTTCGCCGACGACATTGCCGAACTGATCCGCACCGGGGTGCTTGGCCCCGGCCAGCGGGTGCCCTCGGTACGCTATGCCAGCCAGACCCACGGGGTCAGCCCGTCCACGGTGTTCCAGGCCTACTACCTGCTGGAACGCCGCGGCCTGATCCGCGCCCGGCCGCGCTCGGGCTACTTCGTCAATGCCCACGCCCCGCGCCCGTTCAACGAACCACAGGTGCAGGCGCAGGCCACCGAGTCCACCGATGTGGACGTCAGCGGCCTGGTGTTCTCGATCCTCGACTCGATCAAGGACCCGCACACCGTGCCATTCGGCTCGGCCTTCCCCAGCCCCACGCTGTTCCCCCTGCAACGCCTGTCCCGCTCCCTGGCCAGTGCCAGCCGGGCCATGGACCCGCGCATGGTGGTCACCGACCTGTCGCCGGGCAACCCGCAACTGCGCCGGCAGATCGCCCTGCGCTACATGGTCGGCGGGCTGATGCTGCCGATGGAGGAGTTGCTGATCACCAATGGCGCGCTGGAGGCACTCAACCTGTGCCTGCAGGCCGTGACCCAGCCGGGCGATCTGGTGGCCATCGAGGCACCGGCTTTCTATGCCTGCCTGCAGGTGCTCGAACGCCTCAAGCTCAAGGCCGTGGAAATCCCGGTGCACCCGCGCGAAGGCATGGACCTGGCGGTGCTGGCACAAACCCTCGACAAGCACCCGGTGAAAGCCGTGTGGTGCATGACCAACTTCCAGAACCCGGTGGGCGCGAGCATGCCCGAGGCGAAGAAGCAGGAACTGGTCGAACTGCTGCGCCGCCACCAGGTGCCGCTGATCGAAGACGACGTCTACGCCGAGCTGTACTACGCACAGCAGGCGCCCAAGCCGGCCAAGGCCTTCGACACCGAGGGCCTGGTGATGCACTGCGGCTCGTTCGCCAAGAGCCTGGCCCCGGGCTACCGCATCGGCTGGGTAGCCGCCGGGCGCTTCGCGCAGAAGATCGAGCGGCTCAAGCTGATGACCTCGCTGTGCGCCTCGATGCCGGCCCAGGCGGCGATCGCCGATTACCTGCAGCACGGCGGCTACGACCGCCACCTGCGCAAGTTGCGTTACGCCCTGGAAGGCCAGCAGGTCAACATGCTGGCGGCCATCGCCCGGCACTTCCCGGCCCAGACCCAGGTCAGCCATCCTTCCGGCGGCTACTTCCTGTGGCTGGAACTGCCCGAGCAGATGGACGCGCTCAAGCTGTTCCATATGGCGCTGGCGCAAGGCATCAGCATCGCCCCGGGGCCAATCTTCTCGCCGACCCGGCGCTTTGGTAACTGCATCCGCCTCAATTACGGCAGCCCCTGGGGCGACGGCGCCGAACAGGCCATGGAGACCCTCGGGCGCATCGTGCGCTCGTTCTAGCGGCGCGCGGGCCGGCAGGCTACAGTGGCGCCAAGCCCGACGCTGGACACCTGCATGCCCGACCGCAACCTGCCCGCCCTGCAGCGAGAGCTGCAGGCGCTGCGCCAACGCAACGCCGAACTCGAGGCGCGCCTCGAGCAGCAGGCGCACGCCGATGACGATCTGTACCGTTTCCTGTTCGACACCATGGACGAAGGCTTCTGCGTCATCGAATTTTTCGATGGCCCGCACGGCCCGCTCAGCGACTACGTGCATATCCTCGCCAACGCCGCCTACGCCCGCCATGCCGGCATCCCCAACGTGGTCGGGCAGAAGCTGCGCGAGATGGTGCCGGACGAAGCCGATGACTGGGTCGCCCGCTACGGCGAGGTGCTGCGCACCGGCCAACCCTTGCAGTTCGAGCAGGAACTGGTGGCCACCGGGCATGTGCTGTGGGTGACCACCTTCCGCATCGAACCCGCCGAGAAACGCCAGGTGGCAGTACTGTTCAAGGACGTGACCGAGCGCCGCCGCGCCGAGGATGCCCTGCAGCAGCTCAATGAACATCTCGAACAACGGGTCAGCGCGGCCCTGGCCGAACGCGGGCTGTTCGCCGGGCTGGTCGAACGCAGCGTGGCCAACGTGCATGTGCTTGATACCAACCTGCGCTGGCTGGCCATCAACCAGCAGGCCCAGCGGGATTTTCAACGCCTGTTCGGCAGCACGCCGCAGGTGGGTGACAGCCTGGCGGAGTTGATGCGCGAGCACCCCGATAGCCTGGCCGAAAACCTGCGCCTTTGGCAGCGCGCCCTGGCCGGAGAAACCTACGTGCAGACCGCCGCCTTTCCTGACGGCACGAAGACGAGCTACTTCGAGCTGCGCTTCAGCCCAATACGCGCCCCCTCGGGCGACATCATCGGTGCCAACCTGTTCGCCTACAACGTCACTGAGCGGGTATCCGAACAGCAGCAACTGCTCAAGGCCGAGGAAGCCTTGCGCCAGGCGCAAAAAATGGAAGCGGTGGGCCAGCTCACCGGCGGTATTGCCCACGACTTCAACAACCTGCTGGGCGGCATCCTCGGCGCCCAGGAGCTGGTGCGTCAGCGCCTGGCACAATCGCGCCCGGATGAAATCCCCGGCCTGCTCGACACCGCCAGCAATTCGGCCCGCAGCGCCGCAGCGCTGGTCCATCGCCTGCTGGCGTTCTCACGGCGCCAGACCCTGTTGCCCCAGGCGACGGCGGTGGGTGGCTTGGTGCAGACGATGGAAGAACTGATCCGCCGCAGCGTCGGCCCGGCCATCCAGCTCAGTGTCCACTGTGCCGATGACCTGTGGCCCACCTTCATCGACCCACCGCAGCTGGAGAGCGCGCTGCTCAACCTGTGCATCAACGCCCGCGACGCCCTGCCCGCCGGCGGCCTGATCGACATTCACTGCACCAACCAGTTACTCGACGAGGAGCGTGCCGCCCTGCTCGACCTGCCCACCGGCGATTACCTGTGCCTGAGCGTGCGCGACAACGGCCGCGGCATGCCCCTGGAGGTGGCGGAGCGCGCCATCGACCCGTTCTTTACCACCAAGCCCCTGGGCCAGGGCACCGGGCTCGGGTTGTCCATGGCTTACGGTTTCGTGCGCCAGTCTGGTGGCCAGTTGCTGATCCACTCGACCTTGGGTGCAGGCACGCTGGTCGAGCTTTTCCTGCCACGGCATTTCACAGCACCCTTGGTAGGCGAGCAACGGGTGAGGACCGCCGACCAGGTTCGTCAGCAGGCGGCACAGATTCTATTGGTAGAGGACCAGGCGGCCTTGCGCCTGGTGATCGGCGAAGTGCTCGAAGAGTTCGGCCATCAGGTGCACAGCGTGGAGAACGGCGCGCAAGCCCTCGAGGCCATGGCGCGCGGGCTGTTGCCGGACTTGCTGATCAGTGACATCGGCCTGCCCGGAAGCCTCAACGGCCGGCAGGTGGCCGAGGCGTGTCGTGCCCGGCATGCGGATCTGCCGGTATTGTTCATCACCGGTTACGACGAAAGCGCGGCGCACAGCGACGGCGTGCTGCCACCACGTACGGCGGTGCTGCTCAAGCCGTTCGAACTTGGCGACATCGTCGACAAAGTGGCCAAACTGCTCGCGCTCGGCTGACTCAGCGCCCACCGCCCAGGTCGATGAAGCTGCCGGTGGAGTAGGACGCCTTGTCCGACAGCAACCACAGGATCGCCTCGGCGACTTCCTCAGGACGGCCACCACGCCCCATCGGCAAGCCGGGCTCAAGCTTGGCGACCCGGTCCGGATCACCGCTCAGGGCGTGGAAACCGGTGTGGATGTAGCCGGGGCGCACGCCGTTGACCCGCACCCCCTCGCCGGCCACTTCCTTGGCCAGGCCGACCGTGAAGGTGTCCAGTGCGCCTTTGGACGCGGCGTAGTCGACATATTCGTTGGGCGAGCCCAGGCGCGCCGCTACCGACGACACATTGACGATCGCCCCGCCCTGCCCGCCGTGACGGCGCGACATGCGCTGCAGCGCGTGCTTGGCGCACAGCATCGGCCCGACCACATTGGTTTTCATCATCTTGAGCAGGCGGAACTCGGACATGTCCTCGACCCGGCTCTGCTGGCCGATGGTGCCGGCGTTGTTGACCAGTGCGGTGACCGGGCCGAGTTCATGGTCGACGCGCAGGAACAGCTGCGCCACTTCGTCCTCGACACTGGCATCGGCGCGTACCGCAATGGCGCTGGCGCCAAGTTCGCGAACCTGCGCCAGCACCGCTTCGGCGGCCTGGTCGTCGGCGTGGTAGTTGATGCAGATGCGGTAACCCTGCTGCGCCGCCAGCAACGCGGTGGCGGCGCCGATGCCCCGGCTGGCGCCGGTGATAACGATGACCTTGTCCATGAATCGGTCCGGATGACTGGAAAAGGCCTACGAGATTAGGGGAAAAGCGTTGAGCGGAGCAATGGTGATGGCGTAGGGGCGGCCAGGTGCATGGCGATGAATTTGCAGCGCCTATGAGATCGAGCGCCGCCCGCGCGGCGCTTCGCGGGTAAACCCGCTCCCACAGTTTGTTTCGGGCCAATTATTCCTGTGCAAGTACCGGCGCCTGCCTTGGTGCATGCCTTGAGTCATGCGGGGCGGCGGTAACGCCCACGCTGAAACCGCGTCGTACCAACAAGGCGGACCAGGTGATGGCACAGGAAAGACTGGCCCGAAACAAACGGTGGGAGCGGGTTCACCCGCGAAGCGCCGCGCGGGCGGCGCTCGATCTTGAGGGCAACACAAAACCCCCGCCATGCACCCAATGCCCATTCACCAGACCAGCTTTTTCAAAGCCCCCCTCGTTACCCCGCACATTTGCTTGTATGGTGTTGTCCAAGAAGGATGTTTTACCCGCACAGGAACGACTTAGATGCCCCAACGCAATGTCATCAACGCCTCCGTCAGCCCCAAAGGCAGCCTGGAGACCCTGTCGCAACGTGAAGTCCAGCAACTGAGCGAAGTCGGTACCGGCAGCCTCTACACCCTGTTCCGCCAGTGCGCCCTGGCAATCCTCAATACCGGCGCCCATGTCGACAATGCCAAGACCATCCTCGAGGCCTACAAGGACTTCGAGGTGCGCATTCACCAACAGGACCGCGGCGTACGCCTCGAGCTGCTCAACGCCCCGGCCGATGCCTTCGTCGATGGCGAGATGATCGCCAGCACCCGCGAAATGCTGTTCAGCGCCCTGCGCGACATCGTCTACACCGAAAGCGAGCTGGCCAGCCAGCGCATCGACCTGGAGAGCTCGCAAGGCCTCACCGACTACGTCTTCCACCTGCTGCGCAACGCGCGCACCCTGCGCCCGGGCGTCGAACCGAAAATGGTCGTGTGCTGGGGCGGCCACTCGATCAGCAGCGAGGAATACCAGTACACCAAGAAGGTCGGCCACGAGCTGGGCCTGCGCAAGCTGGACGTCTGCACCGGCTGCGGCCCGGGCGTGATGAAAGGCCCGATGAAGGGCGCCACCATCGCCCACGCCAAGCAGCGCAT
This sequence comes from Pseudomonas sp. GZD-209, assembly GCF_049310485.1. NCBI lineage: Bacteria > Pseudomonadati > Pseudomonadota > Gammaproteobacteria > Pseudomonadales > Pseudomonadaceae > Pseudomonas > Pseudomonas sp. GZD-209. The sequence goes on along the minus strand of NZ_JBMOWQ010000090.1, from coordinate 7,827 downwards.
GCACGGCAGCCGTTACCTGGGCCTGACCGAACCGGGCATCATCGCCGCCGAGGCGCCCAACCCGATCGTCAACGAGCTGGTGATCCTGCCGGACATCGAGAAGCGTCTTGAAGCCTTCGTCCGCGTCGGCCACGGCATCATCATCTTCCCCGGCGGCGCCGGCACCGCCGAGGAGTTCCTCTACCTGCTCGGCATCCTCATGCACCCGGACAACCACGAGCTGCCCTTCCCGGTCATCCTCACCGGGCCGCGCAGCGCCGAGGCGTTCCTGCTGCAACTGCACGCCTTCGTCGGCGCCACCCTCGGGGAAGCCGCGCAACGCCATTACCAGATCATCATCGACGACCCGGCCGAGGTGGCCCGGCAGATGGTCGAAGGGCTCAAGGCGGTCAAGCAGTTCCGTCGCGAGCGCAACGATGCGTTCCACTTCAACTGGCTGCTGAAGATCGCCGAAGGCTTCCAGCACCCGTTCGACCCCACCCATGAAAACATGGCCAACCTGGCCCTGCGCCGCGACCTGCCGCCCCATGAGCTGGCCGCCAACCTGCGCCGGGCCTTCTCCGGCATCGTCGCCGGCAACGTCAAGGACAAAGGCATCCGCCTGATCGAAGAACACGGGCCGTACCAGATCCGCGGCGACGCGGCGATCCTCGACCCGCTGGGCCGCCTGCTGCAGGCGTTCGTCGACCAGCACCGGATGAAACTGCCGGGCGGCGCGGCCTATGTGCCGTGCTACCAGGTGGTGAGCTGAACAACCCCGGGGGCGCGCAAACAGCCCCAACTCCCCTCCTGCCCGCTTCCCCCTCGCCAAAGAACTTCGTCTTTGTTTCCTTTCTCCTGGTTTTTCCCCCCCCCCCCCCCCCCCCCCCCCCCCCCCCCCCCGGCTGCATTCAGGCCAGGTTCCCTGGCGCAGATGAATTTTTCTTAAATCGCCGTTTGTCTATTCTTTGGCACAATCAGTCATCCCCTTTGCGCCCAGGAACCCGCATGCCACGCGTACTGACCATTGAAGACGACGCCGTCACCGGCCAGGAAATCGTCGCCGAACTCTCCAGCCACGGCCTTGACGTGGACTGGGCCGACAATGGCCGCGAGGGCCTGGCCAAAGCCATTGCCGGCGGCTACGACCTGATCACCCTGGACCGCATGCTGCCGGAGGTGGATGGCCTGACCATCGTCACCACCCTGCGCAACCTGAAGATCGCCACCCCCATCCTGATGATCAGCGCCCTGTCCGATGTCGACGAGCGGGTGCGCGGCCTGCGTGCCGGTGGCGACGACTACCTGACCAAACCCTTCGCCTCCGACGAGATGGCCGCCCGGGTCGAAGTGCTGCTGCGCCGCAACAGCACGCCCATGACCCAGACCCGCCTGACGGTGGCCGACCTGGAGCTGGACCTGATCAGCCACGAAGCCCGCCGCGGCGAGCAGGCGCTGAACCTGCTGCCCACCGAATACAAGCTGCTGGAATACCTGATGCGCCACGCCGGCCAGGTGATCACCCGGATGATGATCTTCGAGGAAGTCTGGGGTTACCACTTCGACCCGGGGACCAACCTGATCGACGTGCACATCGGCCGCCTGCGCAAGAAGATCGACTCCCCCGGCCAGACCCCGCTGATCCGTACCGTGCGGGGCTCCGGCTATGCCATTGCCGAACCCGTCTAAGGGCTGGAGCTCGTCGACCAGCCGCCTGCTGGCGCTGTACAGCTTCCTCTTCGTGGCCTGGAGCAGCATCCTCATGGGGGTGCTGTACTTCGAGGTCTCCAGCTACCTGAACAAACTCACCCGCCACTCGATGATGCAGCGCCAGCACCTGTTCGCCCACATGAGCGGCAAGCAGTTGGACGACGCGCTGATCGCAAGCCAGGCCTTCGAGGAACGCAGCTTCGACGCCTACGGCCTGTTCGACCCGCAGCTCAACCCGATTGGCGGGCGCATCCGCAGCATCCCGCCGGAGCTGGGCCTGGACGGCAAGATCCATGAGCTCAAGCGCTGCCTCGACGCCGACGACCCACACCTGCCGCGCGACAGCTGCGACGCCGTGGCGATCCGGGTGCAGGACGGCCGCTGGCTGGTGCTGGTGCGCGACAACGGCTCGCTGTTCGTGGTCACCCGGATCATCCTGCATGCGCTGCTGTGGGGCATCTCGCTTACCCTGATCCCAGGCTTTGCCGGCTGGTACCTGCTGCGCCGCCGCCCGCTCAAGCGTATCCGCGCGATCCAGGCCCAGGCCGACCTGATCGTGGCCGGCGACCTGACCCACCGCCTGCCCCTGTCAGCCCGCCGCGACGAACTGGACATGCTGGCCGCCATCGTCAACGCCATGCTCGATCGCATCGAGCGCTTGATGCATGAAGTGAAAGGCGTGTGCGACAACATCGCCCACGACCTGCGCACCCCGCTGACGCGCCTGCGCGCCCAGCTCTATCGCATACGCCAGCAGAGCGGCGCCGGCTCGCCCGAGGGGGAAGCGCTGGACCAGGCGATCGGTGAGACCGACACCCTGATGGCGCGCTTTCGCGGCTTGCTGCGCATCAGCGAACTGGAAGACCGCCAGCGCCGCGCCGGCTTCGTCCAGCTCGACCCGCACGCGCTGCTGGTGGAGCTGCACGATTTCTATCTACCGCTGGCCGAAGACGGCGGCATTCGCCTGAGCCTTGAGCAACCCGCGCAGCTGGCCGCGCTGCATGGCGACCGCGAGTTGCTGTTCGAGGCCCTGGCCAACCTGGTGGGCAACGCCATCAAGTTCACCCCTGAAGGCGGCGCGGTGCGCATTGCTGCGAGCCAGGATGAACAGGGTGTGCATATCGCCGTCGAGGACAGTGGCCCCGGCATCCCTGCGGATGAACGCGAGGCTGTGCTCAAACGCTTCTACCGCAGCGAGGAAGGCCACCGCCACGCGGGCTTCGGCCTGGGGCTGTCGATTGTCGCGGCGATCGTCGATCTGCATGGGTTTGGGTTGCAGGTGGATGCCAGTCCCTTGGGCGGTGCCAGGCTGGTGCTGCATTGCCCATTGGCGGGGCCTGCAAAATAGCGCCGCTGCTCAGCGTGATCTGACTTTTGACTCAAGACCGGGTCGAGATCGGGTTCAGGCTCCCGGGATTTCCTAGGCTCTGTACGAAAAGTTTTGTGGGAGCGGGCTTGCCCCGCGATGGAGTGCGAAGCGCTCCTGTACCCGATATGAAATAGTGTCAAACACGCCGCGAATTCAGGCTTTGCTTCCGCGTTGCGGCAGATCGCGGGGCAAGTCGCATCGGCGCACCGCCGCTCCCACAACGTTGGATGACCACACTTTTCGTAAAAACCCTAGAGAGCCTAGAACTCCACCTTGCCCCGACCCGCCTTGACAGTGCTGCGCCTGGCTTTTCCTTCGAGGCGGCGGGTCTTCGAGCCGAGGGTCGGCTTGGTGGGGCGGCGTTTCTTCTCGGTCTTGCCGGCAGCGATGATCAACTCGGCAAGGCGCGTCAGTGCGTCAGCGCGGTTCTGCTCCTGGGTGCGGTACTGTTGGGCCTTGATGATCAACACGCCGTCGCCGGTGATGCGACTGTCACGCAGCGCCAGCAGCCGCTCCTTGTAAAACTCGGGCAGCGACGAGGCGCGAATGTCGAAGCGCAGGTGCACGGCGCTGGACACCTTGTTGACATTCTGCCCACCTGCGCCTTGCGCCCGGATGTACGTCAGTTCGATCTCGGCATCTGGCAGATGCACGTTATTGGAGATGGTCAGCATGGCATGGCCCTTGTGATTGCCCCCCATTATCACAGCCTTCGCCGCTCGCCCACAGGACAAAACACGTTTGACCTCGACCACACTGATCGAAACGCCCTGCTCTGCCATTGCCAATTCTGCGACTCGGGGCGTGATCAGCAAGCTCGTCAGGCACCTCGCCCATCAAGCAGCCCGCCGCACCCACCGAAACACCTGCCCTACCAGCAACAGGTTCACCAGCGCCAGGGCGATCAGACTGTACAGCACCCCATACGCCCCCAGGTGCTCGAACAGATACCCACCCACCAACGGCGTCAACGCCTGGCCAATCAGCGCCGGCCGCGACATGCGCCCCATCAGCAACACGTATTGCGTCGGCGGCAGCATGGCCAACGGCAACAGTCCCCGCACGATGGCGCGCAGGCCATTGCCACAGCCAAAGATCAACAGGCCGATCGCCGTCGCCGCCGGGGCCAGCGTCACCAGCAGCAACCCCACCAGTACCAGGCCGGTCCACGCCAGCGCGGTCCACACAGGGTGCCGCCGGCCAACCAGGATCTGCAGCAGCCGTGACGCCACCTGACTCGGCCCGAGCATCGCAGCCAAGCCGATCGCCGCCGCCAGCGAATGCCCCATGCCCTGGAGCACCGAAACCAACTGCACGGCAATCGCCGTCATGATGATCGCGCCGATGGCGAAAATCGTCGTCAGCAGCAGGTACAAGCGCCGGTCGATGCCCTCGCCCGCCTCGCCGGCCTGAGCCTTGCGCTCAACCAACTGGCCGCCGGGGGGCAGCACCTTCCAGTACAGCGGCGCCACCACTAGCAACAGCACCACGGCATACAGCACACAGGCCTGGCGCCAGCCTAGCTGTTCGATCATCAGCGCCACGGTGGGCCAGGACAGCGTCGAGGCAAAGCCTGCGATCAGCGTCACCCCGGTGATCGCACGGCCCGCGCCCTCGGCATACAGCGCCCCAAGGGTGGCGAACAGCGCCTCGTACAAGCCCATGGCCATGCCCACGCCGATCACCGCCCAGGCGAGCAGAAACCACGCCAGGCTGTGACTGGCGGCCATCAGCAGCAGCCCCAGCGCCACCACCGCGCCGCTGGCAGCCAACTGCGGGCGCCCGCCGTAGCGGGCGATCAGCCGGCTGGACAGCGGCGCCAGCAACGCCGAGACCAGCAGGCTCAGCGACAGCGCGCCGTACACCCACTGGCTGGGCCAGCCGGTATCGCGGCTGATCGGTGCGGCCATCACCGCCATCAGGAAGAACGAGCCGCCCCAGACCAGGATTTGCAGTACACCGAGCCAGACGATGGCCAGGTTGGAGGGGGATTTGACGGTGGAATTCACGGTGTTGCCTGTGTTGAAACAGCGATGTTTGGCGCCCATCACGGGCTATGGGAGTGGTATTGCACCGCGGTGGGGCTGGCGCTGGCAATGCATTCTAAATGTATTTGCCTCGCAGTCGGGCAATCGCTTCGAACGGCTTCGGTGTCACTTCGGTGTGTCGCAGCGGATCCTGGTCGAAGTCGTACTCGCGCTGGCTCCAGTCCGGTTGCTTGTGCAGGCGAATCGGGCTCTTGCGTAGCGCCTGGGCAACCGGCACGAAGCTGTCCGGTTCATACAGGTAATGCACCGTGCGCCCCGTGTCGCCCTCATCGAGAGGCGGTGAGCTCTCCCAGGCCAGGGTGTCGCCGTCCCAACCGAACAGGGTAAAGCCACAGCCGAGTTCGCGCTGGCGTTTGGCCCGTTGCAACTGGTTCCAGCCGGTGCCCGCCTCGGGGCGATCCCAGAAATGCGCCACCGAATGCTTGTGCAGGCGACGGCTCAGCGCGTCGTAGCTGTAGTCAACCTTGAGCTTGTCGTCGTTGTAGCTCGCTAGCCGATCGAACAGGTCACAGGTGAAGTGGGCATGGGACCCGTTGTGCAGGCGGTGGAACAGGTTGCCGCGCTCGTCGTATTTGTAGTGGGTCCCGGCGTACTCGCGCAGCAGGTTGTCCATCAGCTTGTTATGGCGTGGATCGGCCTCCAGCGGGCGATTCAGTTCCTGAGGGGCGGCAAGTACCGCCCCAATTGCGCTGTCATTTAACCCGCTATAGCTGTGCTCGGATACCGTCTCAAAACTGCATCGCCGACTAATAGTGTAGGTACCGCTAAAAACGTCGTAACTGTAGTCGGCCTTGAGCTTGCTAGAAAATACTCAGCCTAGTTGTCACTCTGGGCTACCGTTTTCGAAATGAAAGTGCTCTTGAGCTGCGGACGAAAATCTTTGTATGAAGTCAGATGCTTTTTCTTTCTCATTTTTTATGAGAAAGTGCCCGTTTTCTACTGCCCAATCGTACACGGAAACACCAACGGAATACTGAGTGAGCACAACACTCAACGAGTTGTTTTATCCACAGTTCTGCATCGGAAAACGCGATAAATACGCCTGATGGAAATCGACCTCCTGATCCAGTGAAAGCCCAAACAGCCTTCATGTTAAATCCTTAAAGCCTTATTGAATCATGGGGTGTCGAGCGAGTGGCGCGCTTCGAGCTTCATTGTCTGTATCGCGGAATGGCGTATATTCGTATTAGCTCTTCATTGCAGGCCTTATCGAAGAATCTACTTTCAAAAAAAATAAAGCTTTCAATAAGGCCGCAGGATGTAAAAATCTTTTTGACTCTATTCATTTCGTTAGAGTCTTCTTTGGGTTGGTTGTCTATTAGCCACTGGCGAAGGGTATCACTGGCATCGCTCGGGTATACGAAAATCCTGGGCACTAATGTCGTGCCATGGCGGTCGTCAAAATGTGTAAATGTAATTGCGGTTAGCTCGATTTTTTTCTGATTATTCCTAGCGAGCGCATGCAAGGTGTTAAGCAGAAAGAAGGCGAGCCCTAGAAGGAAATCAGATATATTTTCTGACCTCAGGGTCTTCTTTAGTTTTTTTATCCTGCTGTCGCGTGAAACCATTGGAAATTCTTCGAAGCTATCGAACCCCCACAGCAGTTCGCCGAGGTCGTTGTACGGCTCTTTTTCTATGATTTTCTTATATATTTTTAGCAAGTTCATTTGCTTATTTTCCAGCCGTGAATGTTTAGCCATTCAATTGTTTTCCTGCTGAAGGTGACGTCGCCTTTGCCTTTGTCGTGGATGGTGCCGTCCTGATTGTAGCCAGAACCACATTTGCAGTGTGCATGCCATTGACTATTGGGCACTGAAATCTCAGGCCCGTCAATCCGCGTTATCTCTGATGGACCTTGTTTTTTCTCGACTTTTCTTTGTGCTTGTTTAGGTGTTCCTTGCTCTTTTACTTTGGCAAGGCCTAACGGGTCGATCCAGTTAACCGGGTCGGAAGTGTAAGTGAATAAGTTGAGTCCGCCTGAATATCCAGAGGGATCTTCACTTATGAACCGTCCAGCCCGGAAATCATAGTATCGATAGCGGTTGTAGTGCAGCCCCGTCTCATGGTCGTGGTATTGACCCTGGAAACGCAGCGGGTTGCCCAGTCCGCGCTGCTTGGCCCACACCGAGCGCTCTTCACGCACCTCGCCCCAGGCCTTGTACTGCCCGGTCCAGGCGACGCTGCCCTGCTCGTCGGTGAGCTCCATCGGCGTGCCGAGGTGATCGCAGTGGTACCAGGCAATCACGTCGAACGGCTGCGGTTTGACCTCGGTATGCCACAGCGGATCCTGATCGAAGTCGTACTCGCGCTGGCTCCAGTCTGGTTGCTTGTGCAGGCGGATCGGGCAGTTGCGCAGGGCCTGGGCGACCGGCACGAAGCTGTCGGGTTCGTACAGGTAATGCACCGTGCGCCAGCTGTCGCCTTCATCGAGAGGCGGTGAGCTTTCCCAGGCCAGGGTGTCGCCGTCCCAGCCCCGAACAGAGTGAAACCGCAGTTCAGCTCGCGCTGGCGCTTGGCCCGTTGCAGTTGGTTCCAGCCGGTGCCGGCCTCGGGGCGATCCCAGAAGTGCGCGACTGAATGCTTGTGCAGGCGCCGGCCCAGGGCGTCGTAGCTGTAATCGACCTTGAGCTTGTCGTCGTTGTAACCGGCCAGCCGATCGAACAGGTCCCAGGTGAAGTGGGCATGGGACCCGTTGTGCAGGCGGTGGATCAGGTTGCCGCG
>NZ_JBMOWQ010000089.1:0-3745 GCF_049310485.1 Pseudomonas sp. GZD-209 | reverse complement strand
CCCGCGATGCGCCGCGCGGGCGGCGCTCGATCTTCAGAGCGCTGCACCTCTATCGCCCTACACCTGGTAGCCCTCATGCGATTTCAAGACAGACCCTTGGGCGTCACACCGCTGGCCCTGGGTATTCAGGATTGGGTAATGGCCACCAGGCGCATGGCAGGAGATTGGGTGAAGGCCACCAGGTGCCTGCCGGTGTTTTTGCAGCGCCTGTGAGATCGAGCGCTGCACCTCTATCGCCATGCACCTGGTGGCCCACATGCGATTCCAAGACAGGCCCTTGGATGTCACACCGCTGGCTCTGGGTAATCAGGATTCGGTAATGGCCACCGGGTGCATGGCGGGAGATTGGGTGAGGGCCACCAGGTGCCTGCCGGTGTTTTTGCAGCGCCTATGAGATCGAGCGCCGCCCGCGCGGCGCATCGCGGGGCAAGCCCGCTCCCACATTTGTTTCGGGCCAGTCTCTCCTGAGCCATCACCTGGTCCGCCTTGTTGGTACGACGCGGTTCTGGCGTGGTCGCTAACGCTGCTTCACCTGACTCAAGACATGCACCAAGGCGGGCAGCGGTACTTTCACAGGACTCATTGGCCCGAAACAAATGTGGGAGCGGGCTTGCACCGCGATGCGCCGCGCGGGCGGCGCTCGATCTGATAGGCGCAGCACATCTTTCGGCGAACGCGTCAGTAAACCCCACCCTGGGCAGTCGTATTCACCACACCTTCCTTGAATGCTCCCGCCAACCGCTGCAATCCGCGCATCAACACGGTGGTATCCACCCCTACAGCAACAAACGCAGCCCCCAGCTCGATATAACGCCGCGCCAGTGTCTCGTCGGCACTGAGAATCCCCGCCGCCTTGCCAGCCCGGCCAATCCGCACGATGGCGTCTTCGATAGCCGCCTGCACTTCGGGATGCCCCGGATTGCCCCGGTGCCCCATGGCCGCGCTCAGGTCCGCCGGCCCGATGAACACCCCATCCACACCATCAACGGCGCAGATTTGGTCCAGGTTTGCCAACCCCTCGCGGTTCTCGATCTGCACCAGCAGGCACACCTGCTCGTCGGCCAGGTCCAGGTAACCGGGGATGCTGTTCCAGCGCGAGGCCCGGGCCAGGGCACTGCCCACACCGCGCACACCGTACGGCGGGTAGCGCACCGCACGCACCAGCTGGCGGGCCTGCTCGGCGCTTTCGACCATGGGCACCAGCAAGGTCTGGGCGCCGATATCGAGCAACTGCTTGATCAGCGCGGTATCGCCAACCACCGGCCGCACCACCGGCTGGCCGGGGTAGGGCGCCACGGCCTGCAACTGGCCGAGCAGGCTGCGCAGGTCGTTGGGCGCGTGTTCGCCGTCGAGCAGCAGCCAGTCGAAACCGGCGTTGGCCGCCAGTTCTGCGCAATACGGGTCGGCCAGGCCTAGCCACAGGCCGATCTGCGCCTGGCCGCTGCGCAGGCGTTGCTTGAAGGTGTTGATGGGCATGTCCATGGGCGGTCCTCAGACGAAACGGCAGGCAATCGAGCCGAGCTGGTCGTAGTCGACATGGAAGGTGTCACCGGGACGGGCAGCCACCGGGCGGGTGAAGGAGCCACCGAGGATGATCTGCCCGGCCTCAAGGCCCACGTCATAGGCGGCCAGTTTGTTGGCCAGCCAGGCAACGCCCTTGGCCGGATGGTTGAGCACGGCGGCAGACACCCCGGATTCCTCGATCACGCCGTTGCGGTAGAGCACCGCCGGCACCTTGCGCAGGTCGATGTCGCCGGGCCGCACGGCGCGCCCGCCCATGACCACGCCGGCATTGGCGGCGTTGTCGGAGATGGTGTCGAACACCTTGCGGGTGGCACCGCTGTGCGGGTCGACCTGCTGGATCCGTGCGTCGATGATTTCCAGCGCCGGGATCACCCACTCGGTGGCGTCGAGCACATCGAACAGGCTGACGTTGGGGCCCTTGAGCGGCTTGCCGAGGATGAAAGCCAGCTCCACCTCGACCCGCGGCACGATGAAGCGCTCGAAGGGAATGTCGCTGCCTTCGTCGAACAGCATGTCGTCGAGCAGCGCGCCGAAATCCGGTTCGGTGATGTTCGAGGAAACCTGCATGGCCCGTGAAGTCAGGCCGATCTTGTGGCCGACCAGCTTGCGACCGCTGGCGATCTTTTGCGCAACCCAGGCGCGCTGGATGGCGTAGGCGTCCTCGATGCTGATCGAGGGGTGCTCCAGGGAGAACTGACCAACCTGTTCGCGGCTGCGTTCAGCCTGGTCGAGGCGGGCGGCGGCTTGCTGGATGATGTGGGCGTCGAGCATTGAAGACCTCAGGAATTCCGGTTGAACAGGGGGTGCAGGCTGCTGTGCTTGGCGTCGTACACCTGGGCCTGGCTTTCGTCGATCTGCAGGGTCACGCCGACCGGGCGTTTTGCCAGCAGCGGGTCGAGGTGGCGGCGCAGCACGGCCAGCAGGTTGTCGCCGACCTGCTGGTGCACCGTGGCGCTGCGCCCGCTGCCCATGCGCAGGTTGGCGTAGACGAAGCCGTAATTGCCCTGGCCATCGGCGATCGCCGCGTGGGCGGCGGGGTAGGCCAGCACCCGGGTGCCGCCGGTAGGGAACACCTGACGGGCGTTTTCGTCGCGTTGTTCGAGCATGCAGTCGGCCAGGGCGCGGCACAGGCCGGGCAGGTCGGCGTCGGCTTCGATATCCGGGCTGTAGAGCAGGACCAGATGGGGCATGGCGCGCTCCTTACAGGCGGCTGGTGGAGGTGACGCCGGCCGGGTTGGAGGCCTGGGCGGCGGGGATGGTGCTGCCATCCTGAGGGGTGACCGGGAAGATCGCGTTGATCTGGCCGGTGCCGGACGAGCCGAAGTAGGGCGTGACCACTTCGGCTTTACCGTCGTACTTCGACCAGCCCAGGGCGCCGAGCAGCATCGCGGTGTCGTGCATGAAGCCTTCGCCGTGGCCCTTGACCGCGTACTCCGGCAGCATCGCGCAGAAGTCGGCCCAGTCGCCGTCCTGCCACATCTGCACCACGCGATGGTCGAGGGTTTCCAGGAACGGGCTCCACACCTTGGTGGCAAAGTCCGGGGCCTGGCCGTTCTGGGCGAAACGGTGGGACAGCGAGCCGCTGGCGAGGAAGGCCACGGTGCCGTCGTAGTGGTCCTCGACCGCCTTGCGCATGGCCCAGCCCAGGCGGGCGCTGTCGTTGAGGTAATGCGAGGTGCACAGCGCCGAGACCGAGACCACCTTGAAGTGCTGGTCGGTGTTCATGTAGCGCATCGGCACCAGGGTGCCGTACTCCGGGGCGAGCGTGGTGGCGTCGTGGGCCATGGTTTCCACGCCCAGGCGGTTGCACTCCTCGGCCAGGATGCGCCCGAGTTCCGGGTTGCCGGGGAAGCCGTAGTTCATGTTGGCGATGAAGTGCGGCAGTTCGTTGCTGGTGTACAGGCCTTCGAAATGCGCGGCGCAGTTGATGTGGTAGTTGGCGTTGACCAGCCAGTGGGTGTCGAACACCACCAGGGTGTCGACGCCCAGTGCGCGGCAGCGCCGGCCGATTTCCAGGTGACCGTCGATGGCCGCCTGGCGAAAGCCCTGGCGCGGGCCGGGCAGTTCCGACAGGTACATCGAGGGTACATGGGTGATCTTGGCGGCGAGAGCGAGTTTGCCCATGGGAATCTCCTGTGATTGTTGTTGTGGCCGAATCGCGGGGGGGGGGGAAGGCCCCAAAGAGAGCCGCTGAAGCCATCAGCACAGCGTCTCGCACAAC
>NZ_JBMOWQ010000088.1:0-23246 GCF_049310485.1 Pseudomonas sp. GZD-209 | reverse complement strand
AAAAGACCCCCCCTACAGGAAGGGTAGGGGGGGCATGGGGGGTGTTTCCCCCCCCCCGCGATGGCGTCAGACGCCCCAGCGCGGAATGTGGTGGCTACCCATGGAAATACACACGTTCTTGATCTCGGCAAACACCTCGAAGCTGTACTGTCCCCCTTCGCGGCCAGTCCCGGAACCCTTCACCCCACCAAACGGCTGACGCAGGTCGCGCACGTTCTGGCTGTTGATGAACACCATCCCGGCCTCGATGCCCCGGGCCAGACGATGTGCCTTGCCGATGTCCTGGGTCCAGATATACGAGGCCAGGCCGTATTCGGTGTCGTTGGCCAACTGCAGCGCCTCGGCCTCGTCCTTGAACGGGATCAGGCACGCCACCGGGCCGAAGATCTCCTCCTGGGCGATGCGCATGCGGTTGTTCACATCGGCGAACACCGTGGGCTGGATGAACTGCCCCTTGGCCAGGTGCGTCGGCAGGCCCGCCGGGCGCTCCAGGCCACCGGCCACCAGGCGCGCACCTTCCTCGATGCCGATGCGAATGTAGCCGCTGACCTTGTCGTAGTGCTGCTGGGTGATCATCGAGCCGACCTGGGTTTTCGGGTCGGTCGGGTCGCCGACGATCAGGCGCCGGGCACGGGCAGCGAACTCGCTGACGAAGCGCGGGTACACGCTCTCCTGGATGAAGATGCGGCTACCGGCGGTGCAGCGCTCGCCGTTGAGCGAAAAGATGGTGAACAGCGCGGCGTCCAGGGCTCGGTCCAGGTCGGCGTCTTCAAAGATCAGCACCGGCGACTTGCCGCCCAGTTCCATCGAGTACTTTTTAAGCCCCGCGGTCTGCATGATCTTCTTGCCGGTGGCGGTGCCGCCGGTGAAAGAGATGGCGCGTACGTCCGGGTGGCGCACCAGGGCATCGCCGGCGGTGGCACCGTAGCCCTGGATCACGTTGAGCACACCGTTGGGGATGCCGGCCTCGACCGCCAGGCGGCCCAGCTCGTTGGCGGTCAGCGGCGACAGCTCGCTCATCTTCAACACCGCCGTGTTGCCCAGCGCCAGGCATGGCGCGGTCTTCCAGGTGGCGGTCATGAACGGCACATTCCACGGCGACACCAGCCCGCACACGCCGACCGGCTGGTACAGGGTGTAGTTGAGCATCTGGTCGTCGACCGGGTAGCTGTGGCCGTCCATGCGCGTGCACACTTCGGCGAAGAAGTCGAAGTTGTGCGAGGCGCGGGGGATCAGCACGTTGCGGGTCTGGTGGATCGGCAGGCCGGTGTCGAGGGTTTCCAGCTCGGCCAGTTGCGGCACGTTCTGGTCGATCAGCTCGCCGAGGCGGCGCATCAGCCGGGCGCGCTCCTTGGCCGGGGTGTTGGCCCATTTCGGGAAGGCCTCTTTCGCCGCGGCCACGGCCTGGGCGACTTCCTCGGCGCCGCCGCTGGCCACTTCGCCGATGGCTTCACCGGTGGCCGGGTTGTAGTTGATGAAGGTGTCACGGCTCTCGACTTCGCGGCCGTTGATCCAGTGCTTGATCATGTTCATGCCTCTTGGGTTTTACGGGCGAAGAACTCGGCTTCGCTGACGATACGGTTGACCAGGCGGCCGACGCCTTCCACTTCCACCACCACTTCATCGCCCGGCACCACGTCGGCCAGGCCTTCCGGCGTGCCGGTGGCAATCATGTCGCCGGGCTGCAGGGTCATGAAGCTGGAGAAGTATTCGATCAGGTAGGGGATGTCGAAGATCATGTCGGCGGTGCTGCCTTCCTGCTTCAGCTCGCCGTTGATCCAGGTGCGCAGCTTCAGGTTCGACGGGTCTGGCACATCGCTGGCATCGACGATCCACGGGCCGACCGGGGTGGTGGCGTCGCGGTTCTTCACCCGCAGGTTGGGCCGGTAGTAGTTCTCCAGGTAGTCGCGGATGGCGTAGTCGTTGCACACCGTATAGCCGGCCAGGTAGGCGAGGGCGTCCTCGCGCTTGACGTCGCGCGCCGGCTTGCCGATCACCGCCACCAGCTCGCACTCGTAGTGCATGTACTTGACGTTGTCCGGGCGCCAGGTGACCTGGTCGTGGCCGGTGTAGGTGCCGGGCGACTTGATGAACGCCAGCGGCTCGGTGGGCGGGGTGAAGGCCAGCTCGGCGGCGTGGTCGGCGTAGTTCAGGCCCAGGGCGAACATGCTGCCGGTGGCCGGTGGCAGCCAGGTCACCTGGTCTTGATGCACCAGGCGGCCATCGGCCAGGCGCAGGTGGTCGTCTTCGACCGTGACGGCGTGGACCTGGCCGTCGAACTGGATACGGGCGTGCTTCATGGGGCGAGCCCTTGTTCGGCGACGATGGGGTTGGTCAGCTGGCCGAGGCCGTCGATCTCGACGCTTACGCGGTCACCGGGCAGCACATCGACGCGGCCTTCCGGGGTGCCGGTAATCAGTACGTCGCCGGCATGCAGGGTCATGAACTCGCTGATTTCGGCGATCAGCTGGGCCACGCTGCGCACGCAGTTGGCGGTGTTGTTGTGCTGGCGCAGTTCGCCGTTGACCCACAGGCGGATGCCCAGCGCGTCGGGGTTGCCCACCTGCGCCGCCGGCACCAGCTCCGGCCCCAGCGGGCAGAAGCCGTCGCGGCACTTGGCCTTGACGGCCGGGCGGTAATAGCTGTCTTCGGGCAGGCTGAACTCGTTGACGATGGTGTAGCCGGCCACGTGCTCGAGGGCGTTTTCGACGCTTACCCGACTGGCGTCCTTGCCGATCACCACGCCCAGCGCCGGGCCAGGCTGCAGGCGCTCGACTCCCGCAGGGTAGGTAACTGCCTGGGCATGGCCATTGCGGGTATTGGGGGTCTTGATGAACAGCACCGGCTTGACCGGCGGCTGTTGGTACGGCGCTTTCTGGAAGGACGCCAGGTGCTGCTGCAGCAGGCCCTGGTAGTTCAGGGCAACGCCGAACAGGCTGCCGGTGGCGACCTCGTGCAAGGCACGGCTCATGCTTTTCTCCTGCGGAAGGCGAAGCGCCCGGGGACGCTTCATTGCGTTTTTGTTAATGTGTTAGCGTTATAATTAAGATGTTAACGATCGTCAAGGCATTCCCCGCTCGCCGGGCAGTGCTACGATGCATCGCCCGGCCTGTTCCACCGGTACGAGAACAACAATGAAAGAACGACAGCCGATCCCCAACATCAACATCGGTCAGGTCTACGACCAGCGCTACAGCGACAGCGAGGTGCACTACGACCGGCTCGGCAACCTGGCCGGCTTTTTTGGTCGCAACATGCCGGTGCACCGCCATGACCGCTTCTTCCAGGTGCACTACGTGAAGACCGGCAGCGTACGGGTGTACCTCGACGAACAGCGCTACCACGAGGCCGGGCCGATGTTCTTCCTCACCCCGCCGACCATCCCCCATGCCTTTGTCACCGAGGCCGACGCCGATGGCCATGTGCTGACCGTGCGCCAACAGCTGGTGTGGCAACTGCTGGAGGCCGAGCCCGGGCTGATCAGCGCGCCGCGCCTGCAACCTGCGTGCGTTGCCCTGGGGCATTTGCAAGGGCAGGCGCGCGAAGAGGCGCATCGGCTGGAGCAATTGTTCGACCTGCTCGGCAGCGAGGTCGGCCAGGGCCAGGCGGGGCAGGGCACCGCCCTGCAGGACCTGGCGCGGCTGGTGATGATCAGCCTGCTGCGGCTGTGTGCCAACTCGCTGGAGGCGATGCCGGCGCGGCACGAGGACTTGCAGCTGTTCCACCGCTTCAACGAGCTGATCGAGCGCCATTACCTGGAACATTGGGCGTTGCCGGCTTACGCCACGGCGCTGGGCGTGACCGAAGCGCGGCTGAATGACGTGTGCCGGCGCATCGCCGACCTGCCGTCCAAGCGCCTGGTGTTCGAGCGCTTGATGCAGGAGGCGCGGCGCCTGTTGCTGTATACGGGCGGTTCGGCCAACGAGATCTGCTACCAGTTGGGCTTCAAGGACCCGGCGTATTTCAGCCGGTTCTTCCAGCGCCATGCGCAGATGACGCCGGGGGAGTACCGCCAGCGGCAAATGGCGTTGCGGTGATAGGTGCATCGAATGACCTGCTCCAAGCCTTGAGCTTGAAGCCAATCGTGCAATGGCCCGGTTGCAGCGAGAATGGGCGTTAGCCAGGAGCGCTGGTACTTTTCACAGGGGCTGGACAGGCCGGGTGCAAATGTATTTCACTTCATTAATATCTTAATAAAACCAGCTGAGCCCGATGACCATCCCAAGACCCTCCCTGACCTTGACCCTGCTGCAGGCCCGTGAAGCGACCATGGCGTTCTTCCGCCCGGCCCTCAATGCCCATGACCTGACAGAACAGCAATGGCGGGTGATCCGCATCCTGCGCCAGCAGGGCGAGCTGGAGAGCCACCAGTTGGCGGACCTGGCGTGCATTCTCAAGCCGAGCATGAGCGGCGTGCTCAAGCGCCTGGAGCGTGACGGGCTGGTGGGGCGGCGCAAGTCGCCGGAGGATCAGCGGCGGATCTTCATCAGCCTGACCGTGCGCGGGCAGCAGGCGTTTCTGGCGATGAGCGAGGAAATGGAGCGCAATTACCAGGAGATCCAGCGTCAGTTTGGGGCGGACAAGCTGGAGCAGTTGATGGGGTTGCTTAATGAGTTGAAGAAGATCGAGCCTTGAGATTGCATGTGGGCCACCAAGTGTCTGGCGACAGGGTTGCAGCGCCTATGAGATCGAGCGCCGCCCGCGCGGCGCTCGATCTTGAGGGCGCTGCAAATCTTTCGCCCTGCACCTGGTGGCTTCCACCCAATCCACCACCCTGCACCCACCGCCCCGTCACCCCGCCAACCCCAGCGAATCATCCAAAATCTTCAACAACGACGCCGCCCGCCGCGCATACACCGCCGGGTTCGCATACAGCAGCTCCACATGCAGGCTGTCGATGATCCCAAGATAAGCATCCCCATACAGCTCCAGCTTGTTGCCATCGCTGCGCGCCCAGGCATGCCGCTCGCGCAGGGCCTGGCAGAAGCCCAGGCGAATCTGCTCCAGATATTCCTCGAACCCGCTGGTCACGATCGACCGTATCGGCGCCGGCGGCAGGAACGCACTGCGCAGCACGAAACGCAAATTGGCCGAGCCCGCATAACGTTCTGCCAGGTGCAGCGGATGCCAGTGCCCCGGCGCCTCGCGGCCGGCGGCCTCAT
The DNA here is from genome assembly GCF_049310485.1 of Pseudomonas sp. GZD-209. Classification (NCBI taxonomy): domain Bacteria; kingdom Pseudomonadati; phylum Pseudomonadota; class Gammaproteobacteria; order Pseudomonadales; family Pseudomonadaceae; genus Pseudomonas; species Pseudomonas sp. GZD-209. Next base: position 18,084 of record NZ_JBMOWQ010000088.1, on the reverse strand, counting down.
GGCCGAACCCGGCTTCGACATAGGCGGTCTCTTCGGCCAGGGCACGCTCGAACGCACACACGAACAACGCATCCTTATTGGCGAAGTGCGCATACAGCGAGGCCTTGCGCATGCCCGCCTGGGCCGCGATTTCGTTCAGCGACGAGCCGTCGTAGCCATGTTCGGCAAAATGCTCGACGGCGTGGTCGCAAATGCGTGCGGCGGAAGGGGTCAGGGCTTTCAAGGCGGTCACTCCGGGTTGACGCTGCAGTTCGAGGCGCTGATTGTCTTTGCCAGGGCGGCGCGGGTCAAACCCAGGATGACCACGGCGGCTGCGGCCAACAGCCAGGCCCAGGCCTGCGGGCCGAGGGTCGCCAGATGCCCGGCCAGGGGGGTGGCGCTGGACGAGATCACCAGTTGCAGGGCACCCAGCAGCGCAGCGGTGGAGCCGACATCGCGGTGCTGCGAGGACATCGCCAGGGCCATCAGCGTGGCCTCGCAGATGCCCAGGCCGAACAGCGCCAGCACCACACCGCCCAGCAGCACCGGCAAGCCGCCGCCCACCACCGTCAGCAGTGCACCCGCACCCATGCACAGCGCGCCCCACCAGGCCACTCGGGCCACGCCGTGGCGCTTCACCCACAGGCCGGACCCTGCAGCGCCCAGCAGAATGGCCACGCCACAGGCGCCGAACAGCATGCCGAACTGCGTGCTGGTGAGGCCGAAATGCTGCTGGTACACGTAGGCAGAGCCGGCGATGTAGGCGAACAGGAAGAAGAACACCGCCGACAGCGCCAGCGCCGGGCGCAGGAAAGTACCGTCACAGGCGATGCGCGCATAAGTGTGCAACACGCTACGCGGCGCCAGGCGTACACGCTGCGCCACGGGCAAGGTTTCACCCAGCGTCAGGGCCGAGTTGAGCAGGGTCAGCAGGCCGAGCCCAGCGAGCACCAGCATGATCGCCCGCCAGCCCCAGACGGCATCCACCACGCCGCCCAGCGCCGGGGCGAGGATCGGTGCCAGGCCTTCGATGGTCATCAGCAAGGCGAAGATCTGTGCCGCCCGTGCGCCGTCGGCAACGTCGCGCACCATGCTCATGATCACCACCAGGGTCAGCGCACTGGCCAGGCCCTGGATCAGCCGCGCCAGCAGCAGCGCCTCCAGTGAGTTGGCCGCCGCTGCGGCCAGCGAGGTGACCGTGAACACCAGCAACCCCACCAGCAATGGCCGGCGCCTGCCCAGCGCATCCACCAGCGGGCCGAACAGCAGCTGGCCGGCACCCATGGCCAGCAGGAACACGGTCAGGGTCAGTTGCACCTGGGGATAGCCGGTGCCGAAGTCGCGAGCCATCTCCGGGAGGCTGGCCAGGTACATGTCGATGGCCGAAGGGCCGAGGGCGCCGATCAGGGCGAGGGAGGCGGCGAAGCGCAGGTTTGAGTGGGTGGGCATGACAGCGAAATCCATTGGACAAAAACAAGCCTACCGACCGGTAGGTTTCGCAAAGATTAAGCACATTCATGGGAGGGGTCAACAGATGTGTCGCGAGGCACGCGTTCCCTCGCTCTAGGCTCTGCACGAAAAGTTTTGTGGGAGCGGGCTTGCCCCGCGATTGGCTGAAACTGCTTGTGCACCAAATACACCGCCGTCGCTTGTTTAGCGCCACCGGTCCGATGAATCCGCAATAAACCGAATCCGCCGTTATTGCCGTACTCCCACACCATGTACGGCACGCAACCGTGCATCCCCAAGCCAAACGAGGTTGATGACCATGGCTAGCAAAGAAAATGACCGGATGGGCAAGGACAGCGACAAGATGGGCCACCAGGGCGGTTCCAAAAGCCCTGGGAACTTAGCCAATGACCGCGACAAAGCCGCCGAAGCCGGGCGTAAAGGTGGGCAAAGCACCGGTGGAGATAACCGGCAGAGTAGCGAGTCGGGCCGCAAGGGCGGCCGCTCGTAAGTGAGGCCCTGCAGTGCCAGGGGACCTGGCACTGCGTTTTGAACACTACCCAACCGCAGCGCTACGCCCTGACGCCTCTCAATATCAAGGCGTAGCGCGGTGGGTCAGTGGAACTGCCGGCTAACTGGTGGATTGTCTCCAGCGCCAGCATTTCGGCGTCTCTCGAACAGGGACGGAGCCCCAGATCGGCTGATGATCTCGGTTATTCGTTGCGACGGCCCGGTCTCGGCTCGCTGCGAGGCTGGCAGTGAGGCCCGATTGGCTTGGGCCGCTTGTTCCTCACGAGGACCGATCTGCCTGGACTGGCTATTGGTAGCAGCCACAGAGCCTTGTTGTGTTGTCTGGACAGGGTCTTCTTGGGCTGGTGCCTTGGCAGGTCGAGCTGTGTACTTTTCCACAGTTGTAAATGTCGATGCCACAGCTGAAGCGGGGGCACCCAAGGGTTTAAGCCACGTCTCGGCGTTGTGAAGGGTTTGATAGACGCCTTTGTACGATTTGAAAGCCTCGTAAGCCTTAGGCGCCGCACTAGCAAAGGAGGCGCCAGTTCCAACAAGACCCGCACCAAATTCCACATATCCAAGAATTTTTGCTGCCTTTGAGTCTGGATTATTGGCCGTAATTGCTAGGCCAGCTATCTGGGTGCCTAATTTAACGACACTGGCTACTGCCGCAATCGTTCCCAGTGCGCCTACCGTCGATGACGCAGTCATGCCGAAAGCCAAACCAGCAGCGGCAACTGTCCCGGTTACGCCACCACCTAACGCACTGGCCGTCGCTCCAGCGGCGAAAGCGGCAGTGAGTGCCGGCGCAAGGGGAGCCAATGCTATGGCCATGGCGGCCACGGCAAACCCTAGGGCAACCCATTTAAACCAACTGTGCCCATCCGGGTCGAAGCGATTGACCGGGTCACCCCCGCAATAGCCGTAGGGGTTGAGCCCGCCGCGCCCGAAGGGGCTGGCGCTATCGGGCGCAAGGAAAGTCATCAGCACTGGGTCATAGGGCCGGTAACCTGCCGCGATGTACCAGCCAGTGAGTGGCTCGCGGCGCTCGCCTGCAAACCCGAACGGGCTGGCGGCGCCCTGCGATGGGCCCGCATCGGCCCCGTGGGCTGTGTAGTGATACTGGCGCAACTCCTCATCGGCCTCCAGCCGCACACTGCCCTGGGCATCACAGCCGAGCAGGGTGGCCCGGTGAACACCGGCGGCCAGCCGATCGACCGCGAACAACTGGCCAGCATCGCCGATCAGGCGCATTTGTTCTTCACCGCGCACTTCGTGGGTGAGGCTGTTGGCGCTGTGGAAGCTGCGGCTAAGCTGGCCATCGACCCTGCGGTCGCACAAGTTGCCAGCCGGGTCATACCCGTAGGTGCAGGTCTGGCCCTGGTAGCTGACGCTCTGCAGGCGGTCCTGGCCATCCCAGGTCAGCACGCGGCCCAGGCTGTCACGCTCGAGACGGCCGCGAGCGTCATAGGCCAGGTCGATCTGCCTGGGCCAGCTGGCATGGGTATGAGCAATGCGGGTGACCTGGGTTGGGTCGCTGTTGTTCTCGTACTCGAAGGTCGCGGTATCGCTGCTTTTGTCGGCGAAGGTCGAGACCACGTCGATATAGCAATCCAGTGCATCCAGGCGGAACACCTGCTTGACCACCAGGTTACCGAAGGGATCCTTCGGCGCCACTGCAGGGTCGGCCTCGTAGGTGTTCAAACGGCCGTGGCGATCATAGGTGAAGTGCTCCTCACCCTGCACCGAGCCGTCGTCCCAACGGCGGCTCTTGAGCTGGTCGAGGTCGGTGTAAGTCAGCGTCTGCACCTTGCGGCTGGACTGGCCCTCGACCACGGCGTCATAAGTACGGGTATGCTCCCGGCCAAGGCCGTCATAGGTCAGCGTCTGGGTCAGGCGGGTACCGCTGACCGTGTCACGGGTGGTGTAAGTGTGCGGACGGGAGAAGGCGTCGTAGCCGATCTCACTGGTGACGCTGCCGACGGTGATCCGCTGCAGACGGCCCACGGCGTCGAACACGCGCTGGTGGTCCACATCGGCGGCGTCCTTGAAGCCAAGCTGCAAGCCGCCGAGGCTGTGGCGCCAAGTGGTGACATGGTCCCTGCCGTCGACCGTCCAGGTGTCGGTTTTCGGTTTGCCGGCAGCGGTGTAGGTCATTTGCTGTACGCCCAGCGGCCCACTGGCCAAAGCGGTAGTGCCTAGCGTGCGGTCATAGCCAAAACCATGGGCGGCTTCACCGGCGGGGAGAATCTGTTCGACCAGGTTCTCCAGGGCCTTGAGATAACGGAAATCCACACGCTTGCCATCAGCCAGGATGTTGTGGGTGGGCGGCAGCTGGCCGGCGGCATAGTGATACTCGGTGGTGCGGCCACCGCATTCGATGCTCAGCGGGCGGCCGAGGCCGTCGAACTGCTGGCGACCTACGGTTACGGGTTGTGCGTAGTTGTTCATCATGGGTTCTCCACGGTTTGCATGGCCACCGACGTTGGGTGCTCGCTGTTGCTGTGTGGGGCGTAGGTCCAGAGGGTCTTGCGGGCTTGGGAATCGCCGACTTCGAGGCGCTCGACGACACGAGAGAAAGCGTCGTAAGTGGTATGGGTGCTGCTCGCCACGCCGACCGCTGGTGCGACGCTCTGCTCGATGACACGGTCCAGCCCATCGCGGTGTTGATAGGTTGTCCGCACCAATCGTCGCTTGCCGGGGTCGCCGCCACCGTCGTCATAGAGTTCGATTTTCACCGGGCTGCCGTTGAGGTTCTTGTGCACGACCTCCAGGCTGCCTGCCTTGCCCAGGGCGGATTGCCAACGGTGCTCGGTCTGGGCGATCGGGTCGTGCAGGGTATGCGTGGTCACACCATTGCCCGCAGTCGCCTGTGCAACGTTGCCCCAATGGTCGTAGGTGGTGGTGCTGGTGAGGCTGAACAGCGCCTGGCCGTCGGTTGCCCAGTCCGTTTCATTGCGCGAGATCTCACGCCCCAGGGCGTCATGCTCGATGCTGCTCATGCAGCGAAAAGGTGCAGCCTGGTGATCGAGGTCTTCGAGCTCTACCCGTACCGTGCGGCCGGCGCCGTCGAGCCAGGTGCGCTTGCGCTGGCCAGTGGCATCCTGCTCTTCATGGCCCACGCTGGCCAAGAGGAGCCTGGAACCGTCGGCATTCGATATCTGCGGGGCATGTTGCATGACGAATGCATCGCTGAGGTGGTAGGCAGAGGTGCGGGTCACTTCATATTCGGTACCGCTGGCGATGACACTGCTTACCACGCGCCCGAGCTTGTCGAAGGCGTGGTCGGTGTGCACGCCGGCGGCACTGGTCTCGCGCAGGGTCTGGCCGCTGGCCAGGGAGCGGGCGGTGCTGGTACACATGTGCTGGGTTTGGTCCGCCTCGTCACCTTCGATGACGGTGGCGGTCAGCAGCGCCGCTACGCCGTTCACGGGTTCGATGCTGTAGCTATGGCGGGTGGTGATCGGCTGCCCCGCCACGGTCTTGGTGGTGCTGGCCAAACGGGCGTAGTGCTGGCCAATCGTATCGATGTACGTGTTGCAGGTGGTTTCGATCACGGCCCCGGCCGTTTCGTCCTCCAATTGCTCGCGCTCGACCAGTTGCAGGACGGGATCGCCGGTGATCAGCGAAGGCAACGCGGCATAGGTGTAGCGGGTGACCATGACCGGCGCGGCGCCGTGCGCCTGTTCGAGCGGGGTAACCCTGCGCAGTTTCAAGCGGCGCACCATGCCCAGGTCATCTTCAGGCGCGCTGCCGGGCTCGCCTTCGACCGGGTAATACTCGTTGAATTCGATCACGCCATTGGCCTGGACCGACTCAAGAGGGTTGCCATAGCGGTCGAAGGTGGAAGTGGTGACCTCGCTGCGTTCACGTTTGACGGTATCGCCCTGCCACTCGATGAAGGTGGTGGTTACCTGGCGCGGAAACTGGCAGAACGCCGCCTGCTCTTCCCAGGATTTGTCGTAGTCGACGTGGTAGCTGGTGTCGATACGGGTTTCGTAGTCGCCGGAGCGGCGTCGCTCGAGGGTTTGCAGGTGGTAGCGGTCCCACTGACGCTGTACGGTCTGCTCGATCGAACCGCTTGGGTTGGTCAGGGTTTCAGTGACGGAATATTCGTAGCGCTCACGCAGCCTGTAGAGGTTGTCGCGGCCCGACTCCCATTGGAAGCCCAGCTGGCTGCCAAAGCCAAGGTAGTTGTGGTCACCCCTCCAGGCGTAGCTATGCGACAGCTTGCCTGCTGCCTCACTGTCGGTGTGCTCCCAGCGCAGCACACGTGGCAGGAAGTTGATCGGCGCGCCGCTGGGTAAGCGGTGCGAGGTCGCAGCGCTCTTGCTCCAGTACACCGTGTCGGTGGCGCCGAGCGGGCCGTCGACATTCTTCGGGAATAGCAGCGACTGGCCGTTGCCGACATCTATAGCCTCATAGCTGAAGGCAAAGGGCGCTGCGCTGTCAGGCAGGCGCAACTTCGCCAGGCGGTTGTTCGCTTGTTCGAAGATGTAAACCGCTTCATCGGCAGTACCTGGTGCCAGCAGCAATTGGGGTGAAGTGCCACTGCGGTCGAGCCGGGCCAGTACGCATTGGTTGTCGTCGGTAATCTCCCTGAGCAAGTTGACACCGTTGGCCGAGTTCCACCGCAGGTGCAGCCGGCGGCCTGCATCGCTGCGCAGTTCATGCAGCACATAGGGGCCGCTGTCATTGACCCGCTTGAGGACCTCGATACGGCCGTCTTTGTGAGTGATCCGATAACTGCCATCAGCAGTACGCACTACCCGCAGCGATTGCAGCTTGTAGTCGCGGAACGTCACCTGGCCATCCACGACGGCCTGCACGGCGTACTGTTCGCCCGTGCCAAGGCGCAGAGCCTGGGCGCCTTGTGCCAGTGACAGTTCGCTGACCAGCAGCGACCAGCCCAGGCCAAAGCCCTGGTTGCGATGCGAACCCAGGCTGCTGAACGCCAGGGTGAAGGGCAGGGAAGGGCCGCCAAGGTTATTGGCGATACCCAGCTCGATGTTGAAGACCAGGTTGAACTGGCCCGTTCGCGGGTCGACCGCTGATTGCAGGGCCGAGAGGAAGTTGTTGGCCTGTGTGTGGATGCCACCCGTGTTGAGGGACAGTTCAGGTACTTGGGACGTTTCATTTATGGGGTCAGACATTTCTGCTCTTCTGTAAAACAAAGGGTGTGAGCAATCGTTGCCGCTAATGCGGAACGCAATAAGTCACGCCTTTATAAGGGATTGCGGGATTAAGGTTCTGACAATGCCTTGGCATCTAAAGTCAGTTACCGGAGGTCAGGGTTTTATTGCTCATTTAAGTCTATTGCCATTGCTTGATTAACCATTTCTAGTGCGTGCTCTCGCACGCCGCCTGCACGATGAGTTTAATGTTGCATCCATTAATCCGTCGCTGCAGTTAAACGATATTAGGTTTTTAGGCTTTGGCGCTGTGAGAACTTTCTGGTGCGCCTCGGAGAATAGTCGTAGGTATTGCGGAACTACCATGAGCATCGAATTAATTAGCCGTCGCAAAACTAGTTAAACAGGCACGACAAAGTGCAAGCCGCTCAGTGGTTGGGGCTTGTACTTTTAGATATCAAAAACGACTGCCGATACATACTGCAGTGCTAGCGGAGGTGCATCTTATTCCCTTTGCTGTCCCTGGCTGCGACCAGCGAGACACGCTGACTGTCTTCAGATTCGCTTATCCCGTTTTGGGCTCGACTGTCAGAGTGGTCATAATGTGCTAATTGCTGCTGCGGTAGGCGCCTGAGCTAGTCAAGGTTACTTTGATCGTGAATTCGCTTAGCCAGTCTGTGGCGCTCTGGCTGAATGCTCATGGTCTGCCTCCATTAGTTGATAAGGCAGGCATAAGGTAAAAGATCCTACGGGAGAAAACAGATGGCAAGATTTCCTGGTGATCTGGCCTGACCTTTCGTTTTTGCGCTTAAAAAAGTAAGTCGGTTTATTTTGTTGTCGCCAATATAGTCATGAACCAATGCGTTGTCGTTGGGTGTGCTGTACACAATAAAATAAGGAAGGGCGGCATCGCGGAGTGAGGGGGCCAGGGTCTGGTTCACGCGGTTTCCCATTGCAGCCCTGTGTCTTGAGTAGCGACCGGCAGCTAACGTGAAGGGTTCAGCACGATTGACCAGCAGGGTCATGGAACTTTGCCCCTGCCTTACGCCTCAACCGCTAGCAGGACATCGCGCAGGATCAGCCACCCAGCAACCCGAATGACCGGGAGCCCCCTATGGCCAGGCACATCATCCACTACACCGGCCCCATCAACTCGTCCACCTGTGGCAACCTGATCAACACCTGCTCGCGCGCCCTGCAGCAAGGCGCCGAGCTGCTGCAGCTGAACATCGCCACCATGGGTGGGGAGTGCAGTTATGGCTTCACCCTGTACAACTTCCTGCGCAGCCTGCCGGTGCCGGTGCACACCCACAACCTCGGCACGGTGGAGTCGATGGGCAACATCATCTTCCTTGCCGGCAGTCACCGTACCGCCTGCGCGCTGAGCAAGTTCCTGTTCCATCCGTTCCACTGGACCTTGCACGGTTCGGTGGACCATGCACGTATGGCCGAGTACGCCATGAGCCTGGACTACGACCTGCGGCTGTATGAGCAGATTGTTGTCGAGCGCACCGAGGGCGCCAGTGAAACACTGGATGTGCCGCGCTACCTGATGGCTTATCCACGCATCCTGGGGCCGGAAGAAGCATTGCGCTGCGGGCTGATCCAGGCCATCGACGATTTGCCGATTGCAGCGGACAGTACGCAGTGGAGTGTGCATGCGTGAGTCGGCGTCTGTCTGGATAAGATGCATGGCGACAGTCTTGCAGCGCCCTCAAGATCGAGCGCCGCGCGGGCGGCGCTCGATTTCATAGGCGCTGCAAAATCACTGGCAAACACCCAGTGGCCTTCACCCTACCTCAAGCCCCACGCTTCACCACCAACGTCAAAATGTCATAGCTCGCCACCAGTTCCCCATCCTGATTGCTCACCTCCACATCCCAAGCCACCACCCCTTGCGGTTGCCCCTGTGGGCTGGTCTTGCCCTGGTCGATCTTGCGCTTGCAGGTCAACCGCGCCTGGATGGTGTCGCCAATCCCCACCGGGGTAATGAAGCGCAGAGTATCCAGCCCATAGTTGGCCAGCACCGGCCCTTCACCCGGCGAAACGAACAACCCGGCCGCCGCCGACAGCACGAAATACCCGTGGGCGATGCGCTTGCCGAACTGCGACTGCTTCGCCGCGATCTCGTCGAAATGCATGTAGAAGTGATCACCCGACAGGCAGCCGAAGTTGACCAGGTCGGCCTCGGTCACCGTGCGGCGGTGGGTAAGCAACGACTCACCGATGCGCAGGTCATCGAAGTGGCGGCGGAACGGGTGCACCTCGGTTTCGATCACCTCGGCGCCGCGCACGTATTCGCCGGTCACCGCCATCAGCATGCTCGGCGAACCCTGTACCGCGGCGCGTTGCAGGTAGTGCTTGACCGCGCGCAGGCCGCCCAGCTCTTCACCGCCGCCCGCACGGCCCGGGCCGCCATGCTTGAGCTGCGGCAGCGGCGAGCCGTGGCCGGTGGATTCCTTGGCCGCTTCGCCGTCGAGCACCAGCAGGCGCCCGTGCCAGGCGGCGGCGGCCGGGATGGCCTTGGCGGCCACCCTGCGATCGGCGGTGACCAGGGTCGCCACCAGGCTGCCCTTGCCACGGGCCGCCAGGGCCAGGGCTTCGTCGAGGTCGTCGTAGGCCATCAGCGTGCTGACCGGGCCGAACGCTTCGATATCGTGGGCGCCGCCCTCGGCGTGCGGGTCGCGTGCCAGCAGCAGGGTCGGGGCGAAGAACGCGCCTTCGGCCACGCCGTCACCCACCGGGGTGAAGCCATCGCTGGCGCCCAGCAGCTGGTCACAGCTGTCCAGCAGCATGCGTACGCGTTCAGCGACATCGCGCTGCTGCTCGTGGGAAGCCAGGGCGCCCATGCGCACGCCCTCGACCGACGGATCACCGACTACCACGTTGCGCAGCCGTTCGCGCAGGCGAGTGGCCACGGCGTCGATGTGCCTGGCGGGGACGATGGCGCGGCGGATCGCCGTGCATTTCTGCCCGGCCTTGGTGGTCATCTCCCGCGCCACTTCCTTGATGAACAGCTCGAATTCTTCGCTGTCGGGGCTCACGTCCGGGCCAAGGATGGCGCAGTTGAGCGAGTCGGCTTCGGCGTTGAACGGCACCGAATGGCGCACCAGGTTAGGCGTGACGCGCAGCTTGGCGGCGGTATCGGCGGAGCCGGTGAAGGTCACCAGGTCCTGGCCCTGCAGGCGCTCGAGCAGATCGCCGGTGCTGCCGATCACCAGTTGCAGGCTGCCGGCCGGCAGCAGCCCGGATTCGTTCATCAGGCGCACCACGGCTTCGGTCAGGTAGCTGGTGGCGGTGGCCGGCTTGACGATGCACGGCATGCCGGCGAGGAAGGTCGGGGCGAACTTCTCCAGCATCCCCCAGATCGGGAAGTTGAAGGCGTTGATGTGCACGGCCACGCCGGTACGTGGCACCAGGATATGGCTGCCGGCGAAGTGGCCTTGCTTGCCCAGGGGGATCGCCGGGCCTTCATGCACCAGGTTGCCCGACGGCAGCTCGCGACGGCCCATGCTCGAATAGGCGAACAGCGTGGCGTTGCCGCCCTCGATATCGATCCAGCTGTCGGCACGGGTGGCGCCCGAGTGGTGGGACAGGGCGTAGAGCTGTTCCTTGCGCTCGGCCAGGTACAGCGCCAGGGCTTTCAGCCGCGCGGCGCGTTGCTGGAAGTCCATGGCCAACAGGGTTTGCAGGCCCTGGATTCGGGCGAAGTCGAGCGCTTCGGCGAAGTCCGGGCGTTCTTCGTGGCTATAGGCCAGGACGTGGCCGTCGAGAGCGCTGCGCAGGGGTTGGGCGCCGTGCTGGCCGATCCAGCGGCCGGCGATGAAGCTTTGCAGGGTAGGGGCGGCGGACATGCTGTTCTCCATGCTGTTCTGATAGACAGGGGCGCGCTTACCAGAGCGCCAGTGTGTAGCCGATGATCAGGCGGTTCTCGTCCACGGCATTGGTCAGGCCATTGCCGGAACGGAAGGTAACGTTGCGCCAGCGCAGGCTGACGTCCTTGAGCGGGCCGCTCTGGATGACGTAGGTGATGTCGGTGTCGCGTTCACGTTCGCGGCCATTGCTGAGCGTGGCGGTCTCGGCATGGCGGCCGTCGGTGTAGCGGGTCATGAAGCTCAGCCCGGGGATGCCCATGGCCACGAAGTCGTAGTCGTAGCGCAACTGCCAGGAGTCGAGCCCGGCACGGGTGAAGGTGTTGTAGGTGACCAGGTTGACGGTGTACGGGTCGCCGCCGTTGAGGAACGGGAACGCGCTATCGCCGGACATCTGCTGCCAGGTGGCGGTGAATTTGTGGGCCTTCACGCCGAGGGTGAACATGGCGTTGAAGTTGCGGTTGTCGATGCGCCCGGCGCGCTCGGCGCCATCGCCGCGGCTGTCGAAGTAGCGCAGGTCGCTGCGCAGGCTCACGCCCTCGGCCAGGGGCTGGGTGTGCAGCAGGCCGACATATTGCTGGCGGTAGATCTCTTCGAGTTTGGCGTAGTAGTAGCTGACGCTGGTCTGCGGGGTGAAGGCGTAGCTGCCGCCACCGAAGTCGAAGTGGTCGCTGGTAGCGGCGCCATAGCCGATATCGTCGCGCCCGGACGAATCACGCAGGTTGGCCTTGGTCAGGCGCCCGCCGTTGAAGGTCAGGCCGTCCAGCTCCTGGCTGGTCAGCAGGCCGCCCTGGAAGGTCGAGGCCAGCAGGCGGGTGTCGTTGTACACCACCACCGGCAGGATCGGCTGCAGGGTGCCCAGGCGCAGGGTGCTCTTGGACACCCGCAGCTTGCCGGTCAGGCCCAGCTCGCTGTAGTCGTCGACCGGTTCCTTGCTGTCGGGGCCGAACGGCAGCAGGCCGGTACCGCGCCGGTCGCGGCTGGAGTCGAGCTTGATGCCCAGTTGGCCCATGGCATCCACCCCGACGCCGACCGGGCCGTCGGTAAAGCCCGACTCGAAGCGAGCGGTAAAGCCCTGGCCCCATTCCTCGGCCTTGTTCTGCGGCGCGTTGTCCTGGCGGAAATCGCGGTTGATGTAGTGGTTGCGCAGCTCGACGCGCGCGTGGCTGTCGCCGATGAAGTCCGCCAGGGCCGGCAAGGGCAGGGCGAGGGTGGCCAGCCAGGCGGCCGAGGTGAGGCGTGTGCGGCTCATTGTTGTTGTCCCCGTCGTTCTTATTGTTTTTGTGTTCAGTGCTTGCTGGCGCCGGCGGCGCCGATACCGGTCATGGAGCGGATGAACTGCGCCAGGTAGCGGCCACGTTCGTCCTGGGCGCGTTGCGAGCTGTCGGTGACCGAGAAGGCCCATGCGCCGAGGAACGCCAGCGACATGGAGAACAGCGCCGGGTTGCTGTAGGGGAACAGTGCGTGCTCGTTGTGCAGTACGTTGACCCACACCGCCGGGCCCAGCACCACCAGCACGATCGCCGAGAACAGCCCGGCCAGGCTGCCGCCCACCGCACCGCGGGTGGTCAGGCCTTTCCAGAACATCGACAGCAGCAGCACCGGGAAATTGACCGAGGCGGCCACCGCCAGTACCAGGCCGGAGAGGAACGCGATGTTCTGCGATTCGAACAGCAGACCCAGCAGCACCGCGAACAGACCGATCACCAGGGTGGCGATGCGCGACACGCGCATTTCCTGCTGCTCGCTGGCCTGGCCTTTGCGCATGACGCAGGCATACAGGTCGTGGGACACGGCCGAGGCGCCGGACAACGCCAGGCCGGCAACCACGGCCAGGATGGTGGCGAAGGCCACTGCCGAGATGAAGCCGAGGAACAGGTTGCCGCCCACCGCCTGTGCCAGGTGCACCGCGACCATGTTGCCGCCGCCGATGATCGCGCCTGCGGCATCGCGGTAGGACGGTTCGGTACCGACCATGACGATGGCGCCAAAGCCGATGACGATCAGCAGCAGGTAGAAGTAGCCGATGAAACCGGTGGCGTAGAACACGCTCTTGCGCGCTTCCTTGGCGTCGCTGACGGTGAAGAAGCGCATCAGGATATGCGGCAGCCCGGCAGTGCCGAACATCATCCCCAAGCCCAGTGAAATCGCATCCACCGGATTGGACAGCAGTGCCCCCGGCGCCATGATCGCCTGGCCCTTGGCATGCACGGCCACGGCGCTGGCGAACATCGCCTCGGTGCTGAAACCGAAGTGCTTGAGCACCATGAAGGCCATGAAGCTGGTGCCCGACAGCAGCATCACTGCCTTGATGATCTGCACCCAGGTGGTGGCGAGCATGCCGCCGAAGGTCACGTACAGCACCATCAGCACGCCCACCAGCATCACCGCGTACAGGTAGCTGATGCCGAACAGCAGTTCGATCAGCTTGCCGGCGCCGACCATCTGCGCCACCAGGTACAGCAGCGCCACAGTCAGGGTGCCGAACGCCGAGGTAATGCGCACCGGGCCCTGGGCCAGGCGGTAGGAGACCACATCGGCGAAGGTGTACTTGCCCAGGTTGCGCAGGCGCTCGGCGATCAGAAACAGGATGATCGGCCAGCCGGCCAATACGCCCAGGGCGTAGAGCAGGCCGTCGTAGCCGTTCATGAACATCATCGCCGAGATGCCCAGGAAGGACGCGGCGCTGATCATGTCGCCGGCGATCGCCAGGCCGTTCTGCATGCCGGTGAGGCCACCGCCGGCGGTGTAGAAGTCACTGGCCGAGCGGGTGCGCAGCGCCGCCCAGCGGGTGACCAGCAGGGTGAAGCAGACGAACACCAGGAACATCGAGATGGCGGTCCAGTTCATCGTGCGCACTCCTGCTTGACCTTGTCGTTGAGCGGGTCGAGCACGGTGTTGGCGCGATGGGTGTAGATCCCGGTGAGGGCGAAGGACAGCAGCACCATCAGCACCCCGACCAGCATGCCGACACTGGTCACCCCGCCGCTGAGGGACTGGCCGAGCACGCCAGGGGCGAAGGCCACCAGCAGGACGAAGCCGTAGTAGGCGGCGAGCATGGTCAAGGTCAGCGTGCCGTTGAGGCGGCGCTTGCGCTTGATCAACTGCTGGAAGTCGGGATGGTTGTTGATGCTCTCGAGGTGTTCGGGGGTCATGGCTGGCGTTCTCTCTGGCTGTTGTAATTGTTTTTTCAGGTCACGCGAGGGGGCTGTAAGCCCCTTCGCGGGGCAAGCCCGCTCCCATGGGGTGCAGCAACTTTCGGGGGAGCGGGCTTGCCCCGCGATTGGGTTCAAAGCTGATCGAAATCGAGCACCACCTTGTCGCTCAGGGGGTAGGTCTGGCACGACAGCACGTAGCCGGCGGCCACTTCGTAGTCTTCCAGGGCATGGTTGCTGTCCATCTCCACCTCGCCCTCGATCACCTTGCACTTGCAGGTCGAGCACACTCCGGCCTTGCACGAGTAGGGCAGCTCGGCACCGATGGCGTTGCCGGCATCGAGCACGCTGCGGGTGTTGCGCGGCAGGTCGAAGGCCAGGGCGCGGCCATCGCTGATCACCGTCACATGGCTGACCGCCGAATCCAGCTCACGCGCCGCCTCGCGGGCTTCGCGACGGGCTTCGCTGCCGGCGGCGGCGAACAGCTCGTAGTGGATGCGCGCGTTGTCCATGCCATTGGCCCGCAGGCTGTCGCGCACGGTCTCGGTCATGGCCTGGGGGCCACAGATGAACGCGGCGTCGAGCTGCTTCACATCCAGCCAGCGGGAGAACAGCTGGCCGCACTTGTCGGCGTCGATGCGGCCGTTGTACAGGTCGACGTCCTGTTGCTCGCGGCTGAACACGAAGATCAGGTTGAGGCGGTCCAGGTATTGGTTCTTCAGGTCTTCCAGGCGGTCGCGGAACAGCGCGCTGTTGCTGGCGCGGTTGCCGTACAGCAGGGTGAAACGGCTGTGCGGCTCGCTGGCCAGCGTGGTGGCGACCAGCGAGAGGATCGGGGTGATGCCACTGCCGGCGGCGATGCCCAGGTAATGACCGTGGCGCGACGGGTCCAGCGGCACGAAGAAGTTGCCCGATGGTGGCATCACTTCCAGTTGCTGGCCGGCCTTGAGCACTTCGTTGGCGAAGGCCGAGAAGCGCCCGCCGGGCACGCGCTTGACCGCCACGCGCAGCTCGCCATCCTGCACGGCGCTGCAGATCGAATAGGAGCGGCGCACTTCCTCGTCATCGAGGTGGGTGCGCATGACCAGATACTGGCCCTGGGTGAAGCGGAACGCTTCCTGCAGATGTGCGGGCACGTCGAAGGCGATGGACACCGCGTCGCGGGTTTCCTGGCGCACTTGCTTGATGGTCAGGCTGTGAAACGGGCTCATGGCGTTCTCCACGGCTCAAAGGCATTTGAAATAGTCGAACGGCTCCAGGCATGCGCGGCAGCGGTACAGCGCCTTGCAGGCCGTGGAGCCGAACTGGCTGAGCAGTTCGGTATGGGCGCTGCCGCACTGCGGACAGCACAGGCTCGGTGCGCTGCCGCGCAGGCTGGCGCTGCCCGCGGGTGGGGCGATGCCATAGGCGCGCAGACGCTCACGGCCTTGCGCACTGATCCAGTCGGTGCTCCAGGCCGGCATCAGCCGGCGCTCAAACGCGGGCTCGGCGAAGCCGGCCTGCTCCAGGGCCTGGCGGATGTCGCCCTCGATCACCTCGGTGGCCGGGCAGCCGGAGTAGGTCGGGGTGACCACCAGGTGCAGGTGGCCGGCGCGCCAGTCGAGGTCGCGCACGATCCCCAAGTCGACCACGCTGACCACTGGCACTTCCGGGTCCATCACCTCGGCCAGCACCGCCCAGGCATGGGCCAGATCGCCGTGTTGCTGGGCCCGGGCGCCGCGGTCGCCGGCGATCAGCTCACCAGGTTGCATCGGGGTAGGCTCGCGGCAGGAATTGCATTTCGGCCAGCAGCAGGCCCAGGTGTTCGGTGTGCAGGCCCTTGCGCCCGTCCAGGTAGAAGTGGCTGGCGGCCTTGGGCAGCGGCAGCTCGACCGAGGCGAAAATGGCCGTGACGGTGTTCAGCCATTGCTGGGCGATCTGCGCCGGGTCGGCGGCGATACCGGCCTGGGCCAGCTGGACTTCGCCGTCGTTGGCGACGCTCAATTCGACCGTGAAGCGCCACAGTGCCGGGATCGCCTCGAGCATGCGCCGGCGGCTCTCTTCAGTGCCGCCACCCAGGCGTTGCACCCATTCGCCGGAGCGGCGCAGGTGATAGGTGACTTCTTTCAGGGCCTTGGCGGCGATGCCGGCGATGCGTTCATCGCGGGAGGCCGTCAGCCCTTCAAGCGTGGCGTGGTGCCAAGCGTCGTAAAGGAACTGTTTGAGCAGGGTGACGGCGTAGTCGCCGTTGGGTTGCTCGACCAGCAGCAGGTTGCGGTAGGCGCGTTCGTCGCGGCGAAACGCCAGGGCATCGGCATCGCGGCCGTCACCGAGCAGTTCGGCGGCGTAGTCCAGCCAGTTGCGCGCCTGGCCCACCAGGTCGAGGCCGACGTTCATCAGCGCCAGTTCTTCTTCCAGCGCCGGGGCCTTGCCGCACCACTCGCACAGGCGCTGGCCCTGGACCAGGGCGCTGTCGCCGAGCAGCAGCAGGTATTGGATGAGTGCTTGCTTGTGCATGGCGGGCCTCACATGTGTCCGACTTCGGCGGGCAGCTCGTAGAAGCTGGCGTGGCGGTAGACCTTGTCGTCCGCCGGGGCGAACAACGGGTCTTTCTCGTCGGGCGAGGAGGCGGTGATCAGCGCCGAAGGCACCACCCACAGGCTCACGCCCTCGCTGCGGCGGGTGTACAGCTCACGGGCGTTCTCGATGGCCATGGCGGCGTCGGCGGCATGCACGCTGCCGACGTGCTTGTGGTTCAGGCCGTGCTTGCTGCGCACGAATACTTCGTAGAGGGTCCAGTCAGACATGCTCGATCTCCGCATCGATGGCCGCTTCAGGCGGCGTTCTTGTTCTGTTGTTTGCGTGCGTAGGCCACGGCGGCCTCGCGTACCCAGGCGCCGTCTTCGATGGCCTTGCGGCGGGTGGCGACGCGTTCCTGGTTGCACGGGCCGTTGCCCTTGATCACTTCGTAGAACTCGTCCCACTGGATTTCACCGAAGTCGTAATGACCGCGTTCGGCATTCCACTTGAGTTCAGGGTCGGGGGCGGTGCAGCCAAGCAGTTCCAGCTGCGGCACGGTCTGGTCGATGAAGCGCTGGCGCAGTTCGTCGTTGGTCTGGCGCTTGATCTTCCAGGCCATCGACTGGGCGCTGTTGGGCGAGTGTTCGTCGCTAGGGCCGAACATCATCAGTGCCGGCCACCACAAGCGATTGATGGCGTCCTGGACCATGTCGCGCTGGGCCTGGGTGCCGTGGCGCATCATGGTCAGCAGCAGCTCATAGCCCTGGCGCTGGTGGAAGCTCTCTTCCTTGCAGATGCGCACCATGGCGCGGGAGTAGGGGCCGTAGGAGGTGCGCTGCAGCACTACCTGGTTGACGATTGCGGCGCCGTCCACCAGCCAACCCACCGCGCCCATGTCGGCCCAGCTGAGGGTGGGGTAGTTGAAGATGCTCGAGTACTTGGCCTTGCCGCTGTGCAGCTTGGCGATCTCTTCGTCGCGGTCGGCACCGAGGGTTTCCATGGCGCTGTACAGGTACAGGCCGTGGCCGGCTTCGTCCTGGATCTTGGCCATCAGCTGCAGCTTGCGCTTGAGCGACGGGGCGCGGGTGACCCAGTTGCCTTCGGGGAGCATGCCGACGATTTCGGAGTGGGCGTGCTGGGAGATCTGGCGGATGAGGGTCTGGCGGTAGGCGTCGGGCATCCAGTTCTTGGCTTCGATCTTGATCTCGGCGTCGATCTTTTCCTGGAAGACGCGCTCTTCGGGCGACATCTCTTCCAGCGACTTGAGGCGTTTGACGCCGGTTTCTACGAGCTGTGCGTACATGTTCGGGCTCCCGGTGGTGGGCGGCTTGGGGCGTGGGGTATTTATAAGCGATACAAAACACAACATCAAACAGTATTTGATGTATCAAATAAGATTTGTGTATCGCATTGGGATCAGATCGCGGGGGAAAACCACCCCCCACAGAGCAACACCCCACCCCCCTTGGAAACCCCCATCCCCGGAAA
>NZ_JBMOWQ010000087.1:0-10713 GCF_049310485.1 Pseudomonas sp. GZD-209 | reverse complement strand
AGATCGCGGGGCAAGCCCGCTCCCACGGGATCGGCGTCCAACTTCTTGGGGCAATCCATAGCGTGGGAGCGGGCTTGCCCCGCGATGGCGTTTTCATGGCGAAAAAAAGCCCCGGACCATGCCGGGGCTCGATGGACAGCTGCCGAGTCAGCTGGCCAAACGTTTGTCGTATACGTGGCAAGCCTTGCCTTCGGAACGCTTCAGCGCCCCACACGGCTGCAGGTGCACCTGGGTGCTGATGCCGATATAGGTCTTGATCTGCTTCGCCAGCTCACCCACCACCTGCTTGCGCTGGCCTTCATCCAGGTACTGGCTGTCAGCACGCAACTCCACATGCACCTCGACGCTGTCGAGGTTGCCATTACGATACAGATGGATCTCATATAGCTCTGAAAGCTGTTTTATTTTTAGCACCTGCTCTTCAATCTGCGTGGGAAACACGTTGACCCCGCGGATGATCAGCATGTCGTCGCTGCGCCCGGTGATCTTGCCGATGCGCCGCATCGGCCGGGCGGTGCCAGGCAGCAGGCGGGTGAGGTCGCGGGTGCGGTAGCGCACCATCGGCAGCGCCTCCTTGCTCAGCGAGGTGAACACCAGCTCGCCGAGCTGGCCGTCCGGCAGCACGGCGCCGGTCACCGGGTCGATGATCTCGGGGTAGAAGTGGTCTTCCCAGATGGTCGGGCCGTCCTTGGTCTCGATGCATTCCATGGCCACGCCTGGGCCCATGATTTCCGACAGGCCATAGATGTCCAGGGCGTTGATGCCCAGGCGCTGCTCGATGGAGCGGCGCAGTTCATCGGTCCAGGGCTCGGCGCCGAAGATGCCCAGGCGCAGCTTGAGGTCGTCGGGGGCAATGCCCTGGCGCTCGATCTCGTCGGCCAGGTTGAGCATGTACGACGGCGTGACCATGATGATGTCGGGCTGGAAGTCGCGGATCAGCTGCACCTGCTTTTCGGTCTGGCCACCAGACATGGGGATCACCGTGCAGCCCAGGCGCTCGGCGCCGTAGTGGGCGCCGAGGCCGCCGGTGAACAGGCCGTAGCCATAGGAGACATGCACCTTGTCGCCCTTGCGCCCGCCGGCGGCGCGGATCGAGCGCGCCACCACGTTGGCCCAGGTGTCGATGTCGTTCTGGGTGTAGCCGACCACGGTCGGCTTGCCGGTGGTGCCGCTGGACGCATGCAGGCGCACCACCTGGTCCTGGGGCACGGCGAACATGCCGTAGGGGTAGTTGTCGCGCAGGTCGTTCTTGCCGGTGAAGGGGAACTTGGCCAGGTCGTCCAGTGTGTGCAGGTCGTCCGGGTGGGCGCCGCAGGCGTCGAAGCGCTGGCGGTACAAAGGAACGTTCTGGTAGGCGTGCAGCAGGCTCCAGCGCAGGCGCTCCAGTTGGTGCTGGCGCAGCGCGTCGAGGCTGGCGGTTTCCATCGGGTCGAGCAGGGCGCGGTCGGCTTTGGCGTAGTGGTTCATGGTCTCACTCGAATTGTTCTTGTCGTGGGCCGGGGCCCTGAGTGTCATGGGGGCAGCATACTGCCCGCGTTGCATGGCGTCTCTGGGCGGCTGATCAGAGGCGCTCGATCACCAGGGCGATGCCTTGGCCCACGCCGATGCACATGGTGCACAGGGCGTAGCGGCCACCGCTGTATTCAAGCTGGTGCAAGGCGGTGGTGACCAGCCGCGCACCGCTCATACCCAGTGGGTGGCCGAGGGCGATGGCGCCGCCATTGGGGTTGACCCGAGGGTCGTCGTCGGCCAGGCCCAGTTCGCGCAACACGGCCAGGCCCTGGGCGGCGAAGGCTTCGTTGAGTTCGATGACGTCCATGTCGGCCAGCGCCAGGCCGGTCAGCTCCAGCACCTTGTGGGTCGCCGGCACTGGCCCGATGCCCATGATGCGCGGTTCGACCCCGGCCACCGCCAGCCCCAGTACCCGGCCGCGGGCCTTGAGGTTGTGCCGGTGGGCGGCCTCGGGGCTGGCCAGCAGCAGCGCGCAGGCGCCGTCGTTGACCCCGGAGGCATTGCCAGCGGTGACGCTGCCGCCCTCACGGAACGGCGTACCCAGGCGCGCCAGTTGCTCAAGGGTGGTGTCGCCACGGGGGTGTTCGTCGTGCTCGACGCATTTGGCCGGGCCTTTGCGCTGGGGGATCTCGACCGGCACGATCTCCTCGGCCAGGCGCCCGCTGGCCTGGGCGGCGGCAGCTTTGTGCTGGCTGCGCAGGGCAAAGGCGTCCTGGTCCGCACGGCTGATGCCGAACTGCTCGGCAACGTTCTCGGCGGTCTCGGGCATCGAGTCGATGCCGTATTGCGCTTGCATCAGTTTGTTGACGAATCGCCAGCCGATGGTGGTGTCGTACAGCTCGGCGCTGCGGCCGAAGGCCTGCTCGGATTTGCCCATCACGAACGGCGCCCGCGACATCGACTCGACCCCGCCGGCCAGCATCAGCCCGGCTTCGCCGCAACGCAGGGCGCGGGCGGCATTGCCGATGGCGTCCAGGCCCGAGCCGCACAGGCGGTTGAGGGTGGTGCCGGGCACGCTGATCGGCAACCCGGCCAGCAGGCTGGCCATGCGCGCGACGTTGCGGTTGTCTTCGCCGGCCTGGTTGGCGCAGCCGAGGATCACATCGTCGACCTGGCTCCAGTCCAGTTCAGGGTGGCGTGCCATCAGCGCCTTGAGCGGTACCGCGGCCAGGTCATCGGGGCGCACGCTGGACAGGGCGCCGCCGTAGCGGCCAATGGGGGTGCGCACCGCGTCGATGATCAGTGCGTAGGGCTGGCGGGTGTCAGTCATGGGTGTTCTCCGGTGCCAGCACGCTGCCGCGCACCTTGTAGGATTTGCCGTGGAACAGGGCGATCAGCTCGCCATGCTGGTTTTCGATGCGAACGTCGTAGTTGCCGGTGCGGCCTCTGCGGCTCAGTTCAGTCGCGCTGGCGACGAGCTGGTCGCCACGTTTGGCCGCAGCGACATAGTCGATGCTGCAACCCAGGGCCACGGTGGCTTCGTCATGGCTGTTGCAGGCGAAGGCAAAAGCCGAGTCGGCCAGGGCAAACAGAAAGCCGCCATGGCAGGTGCCGTGGCCCTGGATCATGTCGGCGCGCACGGTCATGGCCAAGCGAGCACTGCCGGGGCCGGCGTCGAGCAGCTCGATGCCCAGGCCTTGGCTGGCCGCGTCGCGGGCGAACATGGCCTCGGCGCAGGCACGCGCCAGCGCTTGGGGGTGGAGATCAGGCATGCAGGCGGCCTCCTTCGGCGTGGGTGCGGCGCAGCAGCAGGGAAGGGCGGTAGCGTTCCTCGCCGTAGCTGCGTTGCAGGTTGTCGAGCACGCGCAGGGTGTAGCCGACACCGAGGCTGTCGGCCCAGGCCAGCGGGCCACGGGGGTAATTGACCCCGGCGCGCATGGCCAGGTCGATGTCATGGGGCGTACCAACCCCTTGCAGCACGGCGTCGGCCGCTTCGTTGGCGAGCATGGCGACGGTGCGCAGCACCACCAGGCCGGGCAGGTCGGCAACGGCGCTGACCTCGAGCCCGGCGGTGCGCAGCAAGGCGATCGCCTGGTCGCGAGCCTCGGCGGTGCAGTTGGCGGCGTGGCTGATGGCAAGGCGGGTAGCGCTGGCATAGTCCTGGGCCAGATCGAGCAGGACCAGGTTGCTCAGGCCGTCCTCGCGGGCACGCTGGCTGGCCAGGCGACCGTCGGAAAGCGCCAGGGTGGCGTCGCCAACCCGCAGCAAGCCTGCGCCTGCGCGTTCGGTCACGCTGATGCCTGCGCTGCGCAAGCGCTCCACCAGGGGGCGCAGTACACCAAGGTCGCCTTCTGCCATGCAGCAATCCACATCCGCCTGGCTGGCCAGGGTGAGCGGTTGTGGCCTTTGTGCGCCCTCGGCATAGCTATAGAAGCCCTGGCCGGACTTGCGCCCCAGGCGCCCGGCATCCACCAGCGCCTTCTGCACCAGCGACGGCTGGAAGCGCAAGTCACCATAGAAGGCCTCGAACACTGAACAGGTCACGGCGTAGTTGACGTCATGCCCGATCAGGTCGGTGAGCTCGAAAGCGCCCATGCGAAAACCGCCGGCCTCGCGCAGCAGGGCGTCGAGGGTGGCGCAGTCGGCGGCGCCTTCCTGCAGCAGGCGCAGGCTTTCGGCATAGAAAGGGCGCGCTACGCGGTTGACGATGAAGCCCGGCGTAGATTGCGTGTGCACCGGCTCTTTGCCCCAGGCTTTGGCCGTTTCATACAAGGTGGCGGCGACGGCGGGATCGCTGGCCAGGCCCGAGACAATCTCCACCAGGGCCATCAACGGTGCCGGGTTGAAGAAGTGCATGCCGATCACTTGCTGTGGGCGCTTCAGGTCGGCGGCCAGGCTGGTGATCGACAGCGACGAGGTGTTGCTGGCGAGGATGCAGTCCTCGCCACACACGGCTTCGAGCTGGTGCAGCAGGCCTTGTTTGATCGACAGGTTTTCGACGATGGCTTCGATGACCAGGCGCGCGGGTGCGAGGGCATCGAGGGTTTCCACGGGCTGCAGGCGGGCGCTGATGGCTGCGCGCTCGGTGGCCGGCAGCTTGCCTTTTTCCACCAGGCGGCCGAGCTGCCGGTCGATGCCTGCAACAGCTTGCGCGGCGGCGCCAGGGCGGTTGTCGTAGAGGCGAACCGGGTGGCCGGCCTGGGCGGCTATCTGGGCGATCCCGGCCCCCATGGCACCGGCACCAATGACTGCCACCAGCGTGTTTCGGTCGAGTGCAGCCATGATCAACGCCCCTTGAACGCGGGGGCGCGTTTGTTCATGAAGGCGCTGACGCCTTCGCGGTAGTCCTCGCTGCGCCCGGCCAAGCGCTGCAGGTCGCGCTCCAGTTCCAGCTGTTGGTCGAAACGGTTGTCGTAGCTCTGGTTCAGTGCGCGCTTGATCAGGGCCAGGCCATAGGTGGGCTGGGCCGCCAGCTGGCGGGCCAGGGTCAGGGCTTCGTCGCGCAGGGCGGCGTCGTCGACCACCCGATGGATCAGCCCCCACTGTTCGGCCTGTTCGGCGCTCAGGCGCTCACCGAGCAATGCCAGCGCCTTGGCCCGGGCCATGCCGATCAGGCGCGGCAGCAGCCAGGTGCCGCCGGAGTCGGGAACCAGGCCGATCTTGCAGAACGCCTGGATGAAGCTGGCCGAACGCGCTGCCAGTACCAAGTCGCAGGCCAGCGGCAGGTTGGCGCCGGCGCCGGCGGCCACGCCATTGACGGCACAGATCACCGGCAGCGGCAGGTCGCGCAGGCTGCGCACCAGGGGGTTGTAGAATTTTTCGATGGACTCGCCCAGGTCGGGCATCTCGGCGCCGGGGGCGACATTGCGATCGGACAGGTCCTGGCCTGCGCAGAAGCCGCGGCCTTCCCCGGTCAGCAGTAGCACCCGGGCGTGTTCGCTCTGGCGCACCTGCTTGAGGGCTTCGCGCACTTCCAGGTGCATGGCGCTGTTGAAGCTGTTCAGTTGCTCGGGCCGGTTGAGGCTGAGCAGGGCGACGCCGTCGTCGTCGATGGAAAGCAGGATGTGCTGGAAAGGCATGCTGGAAGCGCTCCGTCGGTGGAGGGGAAGGGTCACTGGCCGAGGAAGCGGGCCGGGCGTTTTTCCTGGAAGGCGCGGATGCCTTCATTGCGGTCGGCAGTGCCGGCCAGCAGGGTGAAAGCGTGGCGCTCGAAACGCAGGCCGCTGGCCAGGTCGGTGTCCTGGGCCTTGAGCAGCGCCTCCTTGGCCAGGCGCACGGCCAGCGGCGCCTTGGCGGCGATGGCGCGGGCCACCTGCAGGGCACGCTCGACCGTCAGTTCAGGCTCGGTGACTTCGCTGACCAGGCCGGCCTGCAAGGCATGGCGGGCGTCGATGGCCTCGCCGCTGAGCACCATCTGCATGGCCAGCGGCTTGCCCACTGCGCGCAGCAGGCGCTGGGTGCCGCCGGCGCCGGGGATGATGCCGAGGTTGATTTCGGGTTGGCCGAAGCGTGCATCGCTGCCGGCAATGACGATATCGGCGCACATCACCAGTTCGCAGCCACCGCCCAGGGCGTAGCCGTTGACGGCGGCGATCAGTGGCTTGGAGAAGGCGGCGATGCGTTGCCAGTGGGAGACGCGGGGGTCGTTGAGGATACCGACCAGGTCGCGCTCGGCCATTTCGTTGACATCGGCGCCGGCGGCGAAGGCCTTGCGGCTGCCGGTGATGATCACGGCGCGGGTGTGCTCGTCGCGCTCTGCGGCGTCGAGTTCGGCGGCTAGCTCGGCCAGCAGCTCGGTGCTCAAGGCGTTGAGGGCTTGCGGGCGGTGCAGGGTGATCAGACGGACGCCGTCCGCTGGGGGCTGCACAAGGAGGTTGCTGGGCATGGTGGTACCTCAGGCTGCACGTTCGGCGCCAGCTGGAGCTGGCTTTTCTTGGAGTTGTTGGCGGTGCTGGGGCAAGTATAGATTCAAAGCGATACCATAACGCAATAGATAAATTGCATCCGTGTATCTCGATGTGTTTTTTGCCTCGTTCGAGCGCTGCATCGCCGACAAGTCGGCTCTCACAGAATTTAGAGCCTAAAAGCTAGCGATTTGGCCTTTTTGGAAGCTGCTTTACCGGCAATGAATCGCTGCCACCAAAGCGATACACGTCTGGATGAATTGACTGAATCATTTGAAGTGATACAAGATCTGCACATCATCCGAATCACATCGAGAAGCAATCTATGCCCAGCTACCGCCTCGACGGCCTGACCCCTGTGGTTCACCCCAGTGCCTATGTCCATCCCAGCGCAGTCCTGATCGGTGACGTGATCATCGGCCCCGATTGTTATGTAGGCCCGCTGGCCTCATTGCGCGGCGACTTCGGGCGTATCGTCCTGGAGCATGGCGCCAACCTGCAGGACACCTGCGTGATGCATGGCTTCCCCGGGGGCGACACGGTGGTGGAGCGCAATGGTCACGTCGGCCACGGCGCGGTGTTGCACGGTTGCCGGGTGGGCGAGGACGCCTTGGTGGGGATGAATGCGGTGGTGATGGATGGGGCGCATATCGCGCCGCGCTGCATCGTCGCCGCCACGGCCTTCGTCAAGGCCGGCTTCCAGTGCCCGGAGCAGAGCCTGGTGGTGGGGGCACCGGCCGAGGTCAAGCGCTCGCTCAGCGATCAGGAGCTGGCCTGGAAGCAACGCGGCACTGCCCAGTACCACGCCCTGACCCGACGCTGCATGACCTCGATGGTTGAGTGCCCGCCATTGAGCGAAGCCGAGGCGCAGCGCCCGCGCATGGGTGATTCAGGTTTCCGGCCCAAGGCCGAGGGCGGCGCATGAACCTTGCACGGCCACGGCAGGCAGGTATAGTCGAGGCTTTAGCCGCGCCGCGTCCCCTCATGAGCAGCCTTGCCCCCCTGAATCACCTGATCACCCGCTTCCAGGAGCAGACGCCGATCCGCGCCAGCTCGCTGATCATCACGCTCTATGGCGATGCCATCGAACCCCATGGCGGCACGGTCTGGCTGGGTAGCCTGATCAACCTGCTGGAGCCGATGGGCATCAATGAGCGGTTGATCCGTACCTCGATCTTTCGCCTGACCAAGGAAGGCTGGCTGACCGCCGAGAAGGTGGGGCGGCGCAGCTACTACAGCCTGACCGGCACCGGCCGGCGGCGTTTCGAGAAAGCCTTCAAGCGTGTCTACAGCGCCAACCTGCCGGCCTGGAATGGCGCGTGGACGCTGGTGCTGCTGTCGCAGCTCGATGCCGCCAAGCGCAAAGCCGTGCGTGAAGAGCTGGAGTGGCAAGGTTTCGGCGCCATGGGCCCGAACCTGCTGGGCTGCCCGCGCAGCGACCGTGCCGACCTTGCAGCGACACTGCGCGAGCTGGACGCCGAGGATGACAGCATCGTGTTCGAGACCCACGCCCAGGAAGTGCTGGCCTCCAAGGCCCTGCGCGCCCAGGTGCGCGAGAGCTGGAACATCGATGAACTCGGGCAGCATTACAGCGAGTTCATTCGCTTGTTCCGCCCCTTGTGGCAGGCGATGAAAGAGTTGGAGGCGCCCGATGCCGCAGACTGCTTCCTGGCCCGCACCCTGCTCATCCACGAGTACCGCCGCCTGCTGCTGCGCGATCCGCAATTGCCGGATGAGTTGTTGCCGGGCGACTGGGAAGGCCGAGCGGCTCGGCAACTCTGCCGCAACCTGTATCGGCTGGTGCAGGGCAGGGCAGAGGAGTACCTTGCCACAGCGCTGGAGACCGCGGACGGGCCGTTGCCGGATGCCAACAGCAGCTACTACAAAAGGTTCGGTGGGTTGAGCTGACTAGGCTCTGTATGAAAAGTTTTGTGGGAGCGGGCTTGCCCCGCGATGGAGTGCGAAGCGTATCTGTGCCCGATATCAATTACGCCGCAAATTCGGGCTTTGCTGCCGCGTTGCGGCAGATCGCGGGGCAAGTCGCATCGGCGCACCGCCGCACCCACAACGATGGATGACCATACTTTTCGTACAAAACCTAGAACAGCCGAATCCCTGCGGAAACC
Source organism: Pseudomonas sp. GZD-209 (assembly GCF_049310485.1). NCBI lineage: Bacteria > Pseudomonadati > Pseudomonadota > Gammaproteobacteria > Pseudomonadales > Pseudomonadaceae > Pseudomonas > Pseudomonas sp. GZD-209. The sequence continues at coordinate 2,231 of NZ_JBMOWQ010000087.1, read as the reverse complement.
TCGACGGCTTTGCTGATGTTGTAGCCGACAACGCGCCATTGATCAGCTTCTTCGCTGAGCAGCACGGCCTCGGTGACGGTCATGTTTGCAAAGGTTGATTGGGTCTGGACGGCCGCGTAATGACCAGGCGGCGCATCCGGCAGTTGTTTGGTGAACGCCACCTGGTATTGATTACGCTGCTGCAGCTCGCCAAGCCCCATGCGTAATCCGCTGATGCCTTTGACCCAGTTTGGCTCGGTGGTAGCTGCCTTGAGGACTGAGCCTGCCGACGTCCAGGTCATGTCGGCTCTTCCCGCGTCCAGCAATAGCAGGAACTCGTTCGCCGTATCCGCTATCTGTTTCTGCTGTTGCGCAGAGCCAGGCTGGGAGAGCACTACCGCCGACGTATTCGTCGCGGGAGCGTTTGTATTGATGGAGACATCACAGCCTGCGAGCAACAGCAAACCGACCAGTAAAACACCATGCTTCATGCAAAAACCTCGAGAGTAGAGGGGGTCAGCGGGCTATTAAACCGAAAAGCGGACGCGTTGGACACCCGCAAGGCCATACACAGCACATTGCTCAAAAGGTCTCAAGTCTGTCGAATTATGACTTGGACGATCTTGGTAGGGGCGCAATAGGATTGCCGCCATCGGAGTTCAGAACCAACTCCCCTAATCAGGAAAATCCAGATGAACCTCAAATCCCTTATCGCCAATCCACTGGGCTTCGGCACCGCCCCCCTGGGCAACATGTTCCGCAATGTGCCAGAGGCCGAGGTGCAAGCCACTGTCGACGCCGCCTGGAACAACGGTGTGCGCTACTTCGACACCGCGCCGTTCTACGGTGCCGGCCTCTCCGAATCGCGTCTGGGCAACGCCCTGGTCGGTCGTCCGCGTGACGAATACGTGCTCAGCACCAAGGTCGGTCGGATCATCCTCGACGAACTGGAAGACCCTACCAGCCGTGAGCTGGGCGAAAAGAGCGGCTTGTTCGAACACGGCAACCGCAACCGCATCGTCAACGACTACAGCGCCGACGCCACCCTGCGCTCCATCGAGGACAGCCTGCGTCGCCTGAAGACCGATCGCCTGGACATCGTCTGGATCCACGACATCGCCCAGGACTTCTATGGTGACGAGTGGCTGGAGCGTTTCGAAACCGCACGTAAAGGGGCCTTCCGGGTCCTCACCCGCCTGCGTGAAGAAGGCGTGATCAAGGCGTGGGGCCTGGGTGTGAACCGGGTTGAGCCGATCGAGTTGACCCTCGACCTGGACGAGCCGCGTCCAGACGGCTTCCTGCTCGCCGGTCGTTACTCGCTGCTGGATCACGATCGCGCCCTGCAACGTGTCATGCCGCAAGCCGTGGAGCAGGGCGTTGGCATCGTCGTCGGCGGCCCATACAGCTCTGGCGTCACTGCCGGTGGCGAGCACTTCGAATACCAGAAGGCCACCCAGGCGGTGCTGGAGAAGCTCGAACGCATTCGTGCGGTTGCCCATGCCCATGGCGTCGACGTCAAGGCCGCCGCCCTGCAGTTCGCCCTGGCCCACCCGGCTGTGGTCGCAGCAATCCCGGGTTCGACCCGTCCGCTGCACGCCAACGAAGACCATGCAGCCCTGAGCGCTGTCATCCCCAGCGCGTTCTGGAATGACCTGCGTCAACAAGGCCTGATCAACGCCCTGGCGCCTGTTCCAACCGTTTGAGCTGACTTTGCGGGGCCGCGTCGCGGCCCTGTCCTTAACGCATCATCGGGGTTGAACCCCAGGAGAAACATCATGGCTACTGCACAATCGTCCATCGACCTTGACATCAATGCCGACCGTGTCTGGCAACTGATTGGCGGCTTCGACGCACTGCCCGACTGGCTGCCGTTCATTGTGCAAAGCGCCCTGAGCGAAGGCGGCCGCGTGCGCACGCTCAAGAGCATCGACGGTGACACCATCATCGAGCGTCTGCTGGACTTCAACGAAGCCGGGCGCAGCTACAGCTACACCATCCTTCAAGGCCCGGCACCGGTTCGCGACTACCAGTCGACCCTGCGCGTGGTCTCGGTAGGCCAGGGGGCCCGCGTGGAGTGGTCCGGCTCGTTCGTGCCGGTCGGTATCAGCGATGCCGAAGCGAGCGCGATGTTCGCCACTATCTACCAGGATGGCCTGGCTGCACTGAAGCAAGCACTGAAAGGTTGATGGTTGACTTGGGGGGAACAAGAGGAACCAAGACCGCATCGAACACCCCCAACCGGTTTTCCTATG
>NZ_JBMOWQ010000086.1:0-68979 GCF_049310485.1 Pseudomonas sp. GZD-209 | reverse complement strand
TGGAAGGAAGAAAGAAGGGGAGGGTGTGGGGGTGGGTTTGGGCCCGAAAGCCCCCCCCAAGCCTGAGCAGCCCGCCCCGAGCCGTGTTTCCGCGGCCTTACTCATTTTCGAAGACTCATATGCTGGACTTCAGACAACTCCGTTATTTCGTCGCCGTGGCTGAGTTGGAACACGTGGGCAAGGCGGCGGAGCAACTGCACATCTCCCAGTCGCCGCTTAGCCGGCAGATTGCCCAGCTTGAGGAGCGCCTGGGGCTGCAGCTGTTCGAACGCAGCCAGCAACGGCTGCGCATCACCTCCGACGGTCGGACCTTCCTGTACGAGGCCAAGGCCCTGCTCAAACACGCCGAACGCCTTGAGTCACTCGGCCGCCGATTGGGCCGGGGCGAGACGGGCGGGCTGTGCATCGGCTACGTCAGCCACGCCATCCATGCAGGGGTGTTGCCCAAGGCGTTGCGCCAGGTGCGTGAGGAACGGCCGGGCATCCATATCGCCCTGTACAACCTGACGGCCCAAGAGCAATTCGAGGGGTTGCGCCAGCGCAGCCTCGATATCGCGCTGGTGTGCGAGCCGATACCGGTGGGGGATCTGGACCTGCTGGCAATACCGGTATTCCAGGACCCGCTCTATCTCGCGCTACCCATTGGGCATCCACTGGCAGACAAGGCGCAGATCGACCCTGCCGACCTTCACGAGCAGGATTGGATCATGGTCGACGGGCACGCGACCCCCAACCGTCGCGAGCGTTTCATGGCCCGTTGCGTGGAGGCAGGCTTTACCCCGCAGATCCGGCTGGAGGCCGCCGAACCGCTGAGTGCGCTGGGGTTGGTGTCCGCGGGGTTAGGCTTGGCGCTGATACAGCAGAGCATTGGCGCTGGCAGCAACCCTGAGGTGGTCCTGCGCGAGTTGCCGTGGTTACAGCAAAGCATCGGCCTCTGGGCAGCCTGGCACCGAGTTGACCTGCGCCCGATAGTAGGCGAGTTTCGTCAGATCGTATTGGCTGGCGCAGAGTACTGAGGACCCTATGATTCCCTCCCCGGGCGGGATGACCATACTTTTCGTACAAAATCTAAGGAGCCGATCATGGATCTAGGTATCAAAGGCCGCTGGGCGATCGTCTGCGCCGCCAGCCAAGGGCTGGGCAAGGGCTGCGCCGAGGCCCTGGCGGGCGAAGGCGTCAACCTGGTGATCAATGCGCGTACCGCCACTACCCTGGAGCAGACTGCTGCCGAGCTGCGTAGCCGGTTCCCGGCAATCGAGGTGGGCACGGTCGTCGGTGACGTGGCCGAGCCTGCGGTCCGCCAGGCGCTGCTCAGTGCCTGCCCGCAGGTCGATATCCTGGTCAACAATGCAGGCGGCCCGCCGCCGGGGGATTTCCGTGACTGGGGCCGGGATGACTGGCTCAAGGCGCTGGACGCCAACATGCTCACGCCTATCGAACTGATCAAGGCCGTGGTGGATGGCATGGCAGAGCGTGGCTTTGGCCGGGTGGTGAACATCACCTCCGGCGCGGTCAAGGCGCCGATCGACATCCTGGGCCTGTCCAATGGCGCACGTAGCGGCCTGACCGGCTTCATCGCCGGGCTTGCCCGCCAGCAGCGCCTGGCCGGGCGCAATGTGACCTTGAACAACTTGCTGCCAGGCGCATTCGACACGGCACGCCTGCACAAGACCCTGCAGGCTGCGAGCCAGGCCGGCGGTGACCTGCAGGCGACGACTCAGGCACGCCGCCAGGCGATACCGGCGGCGCGGTTCGGCAATGCCGAAGAGTTTGGGGCGTATTGTGCGTTCCTCTGCAGCGGCCATGGGGGCTATATCACCGGGCAGAACCTGCTGATCGATGGCGGGGCCTATCCAGGGACCTTCTGAGCAACAGCATCCGGGTGCACGGCAAGCGATCAATCCAGCCGCGTCACCCACTTGCCGGACGCGCTGCCGTCCTTGAGCTGGCGCAACGCCTGCGGCAGCGCTTCGAAGGCAAAGTCCCGGCGCTCCGGCGCCAGTAGCCGACCCTCGGCGACCATTTGCAGCAAACGCTCTCCAGCGACCTTCAACGCCTGGCGATCGAGCAATCGGCCATGGGCATGAATGCTGTTGAGGGCTACTTCATGCAGTGAGATTGCTGTGCTGAAGGCGGCCAGCGGCGCGGTTTCCTGGCGGTCCTGGATGCACACCAGGTGGCCGTTGTAACCCAACAGGTGGGCCAGGCTTGCGGCATGCACACCGCTGACGGTGTCGAACAGCGCGTGCAGCGGGCGCTCGCCGAGGGCGGCTTGCAAGCGTGTCTGCCAGTCGCCGGCGCGATATTCGAACACCTCGATCACGCCGATTTGCTTGAGGCGGGCATGATGTTTCTCGCCAGCAGTGGCCCACACCCGCAGACCGCGCTGCGCGGCGAGCTGGGCGAGGTAGAAGCCGACTGCGCCGCCCGCACCGACCACCAGTACATCGCCGGATGCACCGTTGGCGACCTTGGCCAACGCTTGCCAAGCGGTCAGCGCGGGGCAAGGCACAGCGGCGGCGGCGGTGGCTTCGAGGTTGCCCGGAATGTGCATCACCAGGTCGGCGTCGAGCAGGCAGTACTCGGCGAAGCTGCCATCGCGGGACAGCGACTGGTGATAGGCGATGCGTGTCCCCAATGGCAGGTCGACGTCTTCACCGACCGCGGCGACGATGCCGGCGCCATCCACGCCCGGTACGGTGCCCTGGCGCCAGTCGGCATGGCCCCATTCACAGATTTTCCAGTCCACCGGGTTGAGGGCGATGGCGCGGTTGGCCACCAGCACTTGGCCAGGGCCGGGTTGCGGCAGGGGTTTATCGATGAGCTGCAAACCGTCCAGGCCGGCGTCCGGGGTCCAGCCCCAGGCTCGATAGGTGTTGTGCATAAGGATTCCTCGTAAGAGTAGGAGGCCAGGGGTAGCCATCAATGACAAAGGGCCGCTGTGCGGCCCTTGTGTTCAAGCAAGCTGGGTTCAGATTGCGAGGCTGTCGACCACACCGCCGTCGACCCGCAGCGCGGCGCCGGTGGTGGCGGAGGAGTAGGGGGACGCGAGGTAGACCACCAGGTGGGCGACTTCGTCGACCTCGGCGGCGCGCTGGATGATCGAACTCGGACGGGCGCTGCGCACGAAATGGTCAGCCTCTTCGCGGATGCTGCGGCCGGAGGCCTTGGCGGCGTCGGCCACCAGGTTGGCGACGCCGTCGGTCAGGGTCGGCCCGGGCAGTACTGCGTTGACGGTGACGCCGGTACCTGCCAGACGCTTGGCCAGGCCGTGAGAGACGGCGAGGTTGGCGGCCTTTGTCACGCCGTAATTGATCATGTCGGCCGGGATAGCAATGCCGGACTCGGACGAGATGAACAGGATCCGCCCCCAGCCTTTTTCGACCATGGCCGGTGCGTAGTGGCGAGCCAGGCGCACACCGGACAGCACGTTGGTTTCGTAGAAGCGGGCCCACTCGCTGTCGGCTACCTCGAAGAAGTCGACGTCATCGTAGATGCCCAGGTTGTTGACCAGAATGTCGGCACTTGGATGGGCGTCGAACAGGGTCTGGGCGCCTTCGGCGCTGCCCAGGTCAGCAACGACACCGTGGACCTGACCACGCCCGCCTTGGGCGCGCAGTTCGGCGAGGGCGGCATCCACCGATTTCTGGCTTCGGCCGGCGATGACGACGTCGGCATGGGCACGGGCCAGGCCGCGAGCGATGGCCAGGCCAATACCGCCGGTCGAGCCGCTGATGATGGCGGTGCGTCCGCCGAGGTCGATGTTCATGGAATGGCTCCTGTGGGTGAGTTGCATCGATGAGGCCATGCTAGTGAGGCGCTAAAAGACTGTAAAAGACATAATCCGACTGGGTTCAGACCTTTTGGGTCTGCTCGGCCAGCGCCAACACCTGCTCGCGGAAAACCCCCACGATCGGCCGCAGGTCTACCTGGTGCCAGGCCGCCCAAAGCCGCACGCAGGGCCTGAACCAGTCCAGCTGGCGCAACACCACGGTAGGGCCCGCGCTGGCCGCCAGGCTGCTCTGCACCATGGCCAGGCCCAGCCCTGCGGACACCAAACCGAGCACGCTCAGCGGGTCGGTCGCCTCCAGCGACAGGCGTGGGGTGAAGCCGGCATCGGCGCAGCGGGCGATGAAGTCATCGCGCTTGTTGACCTGGTCGGGCTGGCCGCCCGTGATGATCCACTCCTGTTCATGCAGGTCGGCGGGGATGAGTTCGGCCTGGGCCGCCAGCGGGTGCTCGGCGGGAATCGCCAGCAGCATGGGGTCGTCCAGCACGGGCAGGGCCAGCAGATCGGGATCGTTGTCGGGCGCGGGCTCGCAGACCAGGGCGATGTCCAGGCTGCGTTGACGCAGGCCTTCGAACTGCTCGCCCGGTGTCATGTTGTAGAGGGCGATGTGGATCTGCGGGCGACTGCCACGGATGGCCCGCACAGCGCCGGGCAGCACGCCGGCATGGATGGCGTGGTTGACGTAGCCGATACACAGGCCGCCTTCCTCGCCGCGGCCCAGGCGTTTACCCAGCGACTCCAGACGTTCTGCGTGCTTGAGCAGGCCGCGGGCTTCGGCCAGGAAGATGCGCCCGTCAGTGGTGAGGAACAGCCGTTGGTTGCGTCGCTCGAACAGGGCCAGGCCGAGGTGGTCTTCGAGCTGGGCGATCTGCCGGCTCAGCGGGGATTGGGAAATGTGTAGCTGCTCCGCCGCGCGGCCGACGTTTTCACATTCGGCGACGGCGACGAAGTAGCGCAACTGACGTAGATCTTGCATGGGACCTCCTGGGGACTGCTCCACGTTCTACGAGGGCGGTCCCGATTTGGCCAGCCTCAGTGCACGCCAGGTGATGTTACGCAGCCTCGCCGATGGTGTTGGCAGTGGCCTTGCCGCGCCCGCCAAGCCACACCAGCATCAGCCCGCCCGCTGCCAGCAGGCCACCGGCTACCGGTATTGCAGCATAGCCAAGCTCCAGGCTGATGACGCCACCACCCAGCGCCGCGCCCACCGCGTTGCCGAGGTTGAACGCGCCGACATTGATCGAAGAAGCAAGGCCCGGCGCCTCGGCAGCGGCGGTCATCACGCGCATCTGCAGTGGCGGCACCACGGCGAAGGTGAACACGCCCCATACCAGCAAGGCCAGGGCGGCGCCGAGGTGGCTGCCCAGTACCAGCGGCATCAGCAGCATGATCAAGGCCAGAGCGCCGAGGAAGATCCGTGCCGAGCCGTCCAGCGACCAGTCGGCCAGGCGACCGCCCAGGCTGTTGCCGAGCGTGAAACCTACGCCGATCAGCACAAGGCCGAGCGTGATGAAGCTGTCCGAGGCGCCGGTCAGTTCGGCCAGCACGGGGGCTACGTAGGTGTAGAGGGTAAACATCGCACCGGCGCCGAGCACGGTGGTGGCCATTGCCAGCAGCACCTTTGGCCGGGCGATCACGGCGAGTTCGCGGCGCACATCGGGCACGCTGCCACGCTCGCCCTTGGGCAGGGCATACCACAAGGCGGCCATGGCGAGGATGCCGAGCAGCGCGGTGCCGGCGAAGGCCAGGCGCCAGCCGACCTGCTGGCCGATCCAGGTGGCGGCGGGCACGCCACCGATGTTGGCGATGGTCAGGCCCATGAACATGGTGGCGATGGCGCTGGCCTGTTTCTCACGTGGCACTACGCTGGCAGCCACCACCGCACCCAGGCCGAAAAAGGCACCGTGGTTGAGGCTGGTGATCAGGCGCGAGGCGAGCAGGGTGCCGTAGCCCGGCGCCAGGGCCGAGAGCAGGTTGCCGAGGGTGAAGATGGCCATCAGCGCGATCAGTGCACCGCGCTTGCCGAAGCGGCTGAACAGCAGGGTCATGATCGGGGCGCCCAGCATCACGCCAATGGCATAGGCCGTCACCAGCATGCCGGCGCTGGGGATGCTGACGTCCATGCCTTGGGCAATCACCGGCAGCAGGCCCATGGGGGTGAACTCGGTAGTGCCGATGCCGAAGGCGCCGATGGCCAGGGCGGTCAAGACGTGCCCGGGTTTCATTGCGCGGACTCCTGTGCGGCGAGCTCTGTCAGTGGGCCTTGCATGCGGTGGTGGGTGAGGGCGGTGGCAGTGAAGAAGGTTTGGGAATAGGTGGGTAATGGGGACTGATCATGCAGGCTCATCGGAAGGCCTCCGGCTGGCGTGTGGTGGGATCGCTTAGTGGGCGCAGTATCTCCACCTTGTGCGGATGGATTAAGTCATGACTGCGCCAATCACTTTTGACTTGAAGTCACGGATCAAGAGAGGCAAGCCCGCAGCGAGAGAGTCCGCAGCGGGCAGGGATCTTGGTGGTAGAGCGATCAGTGAATCGCAACCGGATTGATGTTGACTTGAGTGGAGCCAACATAAAGCGGTTGGCCGAGTACAAACAGGAACTCCCAAACCTTGTCGTGCACCAATGCACGGCTGTCGATCAGTTCCAGGTTGTAGATACCGCGCTTGGCGAGCATGTACTGGTTGACCGGGAACTCGTCCTGGCCATGCGGGTTCGGATAAACCTCCGAGGCCCAGGTGTCGCCGCCAAAAGCGACGATGCCCTGGTCTGCGAGCCACTGCGCCGCTTCCATGCCGATGCCGGGTTCCACTTCCAGGAACTGCTTGTTGTCCTTGCCGATCAGTTCCAGCCAACCTGTGTTGAACAGCACCACATCGCCCTTGCGCAGAGTCAGGCCTTGCTTCTTCAATACAGCCTGGATGTCGGCCACGCTGAACTCGGTGCCACCGGGCACGATGGCTTTGTTGTAGTAAGCGGTCATGTCCAGCACCACGCCACGGGTCACCATAGGCGGCACTTTCTCGACCCCGAGCTTGGTGACGCCATCGACAGTCACAAAGTCGGCCGCTTTGTTGCCGTTGTAATAAAGATTATCGATGCCGATGTGGCCAATCCCGTTGAGCTGGGTGCCAACGCCGGTCCAGGCATTTACCAGTTCATCGTTGAAAGTGAACTTGTTCGGCCCCAGCGACTTGCCGGCTTGCTGCCCGACCTGCACGTTGTACAGACGGAAGCTACGATGGCGGAATGCAGGAAGGTTCTTGTCTACGGGTACGGCCAACGGATAGGTCTTGCCCGTCTTGACCAGGCCGACCGCCTGTTTGACCACGTCCGGGGTCAACAAGTTGGCAGCGCCGATCTCATCGTTTGGGCCGTAGGCAGAAGGGTACCAATCGGCTGCGGAGGCGGCCTGCATGGCAAGTGGTAGCAAGGCCGCCAGGGCGAATTTTGAAAAGGTTTTCATCGTGGTTCTCCAGTTGACGAAGGCCGTCAAGGCAAGTGCGAACAGTGCAAGGGGATGATGCGGTCCAGTGGACTAAGCAATGGTTCGCAGTTTGCGGCGTTTACATTTGCGAATTAAGCCCTGTAGAAGCCAAATTTATTTGCCTTGAAGTCAATAATTAAGGCTGCGCTAGAGGAGATGCTCCAGACAGTAGCTATCAGCGGAGTATTTTCCTGGGGAGAGGGTAGGAGAGGGGGCCAGATGCCTTCGGTCTGGACTTGTACAATTCTATATAGAGTAATTTCGAACACTGATTTCGCATATTCGAGATTGTTCGCCGCCATCTTCCCACTGCAGTAAGCAATGAAAATCCAGGTCTTGTCGCTATCGAATATTGAGGGAGCAAGGCAACTTGCTTGACAAGAAATATATATAACTCAACTAAATAAACATTTAGTTGAGTTATATTAAGGGGTGTTCGAAGCACCGGGGAAGGCGGCCTTCAAGTGGCTTTCCAGCCAGCCCATGAACCATTGCGCATCGGCCGACGGCGGCTGGCCAGGGGTCAGTACCTGGTAGCTTTCAAGCGGTGCTGCCTGCGGCACGCAGCGTACCAGGCTGCCATCCTGCAGCTCACGACCGACCAGCACCTCGGTGGCCAGTGCGATGCCTTGGCCGCGCTGCGCCAGGGTGAGCACCACATCGTTGCTCACGTGCGAAGTGTCCGAGTGCACCCGCACACGCAGGCCGTTGGCAGCAAACCAGCTGTTCCACCAGGTACCGTCGTCGACATGGATCAACGGGCATGTGGGCAAGTTCGCGGCATCCAGGCCAGCTGGCAGGCGGGCCAGTAAACCTGGTGAGCAGACCGGAAAAACCTGGGGGCGAATCAGCACCCGGTGCACCCCGGACAACTCGCCAGGCAAGCCATAGGCAATGCCCAGGTCGGCCTGGCGAGCGTCCACCGAGGTGAAGCGGGCATTCGGCTCGATGGCGATTTTCACGCCTGGGCGCAAGCTGCGCAGCTCTTCGATACGGGGTGTGAGCCAGCGCGAGGCGAACGCCGGCACGCAAAGGATACGCAGCCAGCGCTCGTCGTCACGCCGGGCCAGGCGCGCACCGGCGTCGGCAAGTATCTGCAATGCTTCGGCTGCTGCCTGGTAGTAGTGCGCACCTTGCTGGGTAAGGCTCACGCCCCGTGGCGAACGCTCGAGCAAGCGCACGCCCAGCCAGCCCTCGAGGTTTTTCACGTGGCGGCCGATCGCCGGCTGGGTCACATGCAGTGCTTGCGAGGCAGCCACATAACTGCCCAGACGAGCCGCAGCCTCGAAGGCGCGCACGGCGTTGAGCGGGGGTAGGCGTTGCAGGGGCATGGGCACCTCGGGTGTTATTTTTTGTAATAGTGAAGGCAAATTTATTGTGCTTTTACCCCAGGCTCAAGTTGTAGACACTCAAAAACGCGTAATTCCGCGCTTTTGAAGGAGCCCCTGATGCGGCCAACAACAATAAAGAAGTCGTTCACCAGCCTGTCCGTACTGGCCCTGGCGTTGCTGGCAACTGCCGCGCAAGCAGCCGAAAGCAAGGGCCCATGTGGCGTGCAAGGCCTTGAGCGCTGCCCGCAGCCGTTCGACAAGGTACTGCCTGCGCCCAAGGACATGCTGACCTGGGACCAGGCCACACGGGTGGTGGGCTTTCGCAATACCTACCGGCTGTACGCCGGCGATGTGTTCAGCAGCCATGGCGCCAAGCCATACCCGCTGGCCGAGGCCGAGCACAAACTGAGCGACATCCAGTACACACTCGAAGGCAAGCAGCACAACCTGGCCGATTACCTGGCCAACCAGAGCGTCACCGGTTTGTTGGTGCTCAAGGACGGTAAAGTCGCCTACGAGCATTACGCCCAGGGCAACACCGCGCAAACCTTGTGGACCTCGCGCTCGGTGGCCAAGTCGGTGGTTAGCGTGCTGGTGGGCGTGGCGCTGAAAGAAGGCAAGATCAAGTCCCTGGACGACAAAGTCAGCGCCTATGTGCCGGAACTCAAGGGCTCCGAGTGGCAGGACGTGACCCTGCATCAACTCATGCAGCACACCTCGGGCGTGCAGTGGGATGAAAACTACGCCTCCAAAGACTCCGACTTCTCCCACATGACCCAGTGCGAAGCCAGGCCAGACCCTTATGACTGCGTGCTGCAGCTGGTGCGTTCGGTCAAGCGCAAACCGGGCGTCAAACCCGGTGAGGTATGGTCGTACAACACTGGCGGCGCCTGGCTGGTGGGCCGCGTGCTGGAAAACGCCACCGGCATGACCCTGGCCAAGTACCTGGAAAGCCGCATCTGGAGCCGTTACGCCATGCAGCAGGATGGCGTATGGCACGCACTGGTGCCCGGCAAGGTCGACATGGGCGGACATGGTTTCAACGCCACGCTACGTGACTGGGGCCGCTTCGGCCAGTTCGTGCTGAGCGGCGGCCAGTTGCCCGACGGTGAGAAGCTGCTCCCGGACGACTGGATTGCGCGCTCGACGCATTGGACCCAAGCCAAAGGCTCGGTAACCGCCGCAGCGCCCAACGGCCAGTACGGCTACCAATGGTGGTACAACGCGCCGGCAGCGAATGCCGACAGCGCACCGAAGCGCACGGCAACCAGCGACAAGACGTTCTGGGCACTGGGAATCTTCGGGCAGACGATTGCGATCAATCCGGCCGAGAATCTGGTGGTGGTGCAATGGTCGACGTGGAAGAACGCAGAGACACCGAGTTCGCTGTATGACGAACAGGCGTTGTTCGTAAATGCGGTGAGCGAGGCGCTGGATCGGTAAAAAGCCTTGGGCGTGGTTTCGATTCTGGTGGGAACCGGGGCCACGCTGCAATGCCAAGATGCGCATAATGTATATTATGTTAAATTGTGTATTTGTAATGCTGCCGCCCAGCGGTTAACCGCTCCCTGCTCCATGATTTCCATGCAACCCGATGTCAGGCTTCACAGCGCGAACTGCGCGATCACTTCATCCGACGACATGACATCGGCATATTCCCCCCCGAGTATCGCCAAGGTCAGCTCATGAACGGTTGTAGCGTCCCAGCGCTTTCCATTCGGCCCGACAACGGGCACGGCTGTCGTGGCGTCTGACGGAAGAATAATGCTGTACCCCAGTGCTTTTCCCGCACGGACGGTGGCGTCCATGCTGTTATGAATGACAACCCCCGTCAGCACCAAACGCTTCACCCGCATCTTGCCAAGCGTGGCGTCGAGCTCGGTACCGATGAATGCGCAGTTCTCCTGTTTGATAATGACCGCTTCACCCTCGATCGGAGCAACCTCTTGCTTGATGCCATTCCACGGGCCATTTACGTAATAGCTGGATGTCGGCGTCCGCTCATCGTGCTTAACGTGCACAACAGGCCAGCCTTTTGATCGCCAAAGCGCGAGCAGTCGTTGGATCACTGCCAGATACCCAGGATTGCTTTTGCCGTCCCAGTTCGGGCGATCAATGGCATCTTGTACGTCAAGGATCACAAGGGGCACAGCGCTGGATAGGTCCTTCATCCGATTTCAGTTCCTTTGGCTGATGATCAGGCCGAGTGTGCTGCAACAAGGTTCCGCCAGCAACGCCCAACGCCCACGGTTCATGCTCACATCAGGCAATAAAACTCACTGACCTCAGCAACGACTTTCCCTGCGCCGTCATACAACCGTGCCTCCGGGTTCAAGGCAATCGAACGAGCCTCGAGCACATAGCGTTGTCCCGCTGTGAAATGGCCGTAATTGACGGTCAGGTAGCATTCGCGTACCGAAGGCCCGCCCATCATGCTCATGCCGCCACCGCCGCTGGTTTCATAGTCGAACTTCACCATCAATTCGTGGCTGCCGGGCGTAACCTGGAAAAAACGTCCGTCTTCAAGGCGTTGCTTGTCCAGGCGCTCGGCCAGCAACACTCTGTCGTTGGGAAACGGTATCGACAAGTCGACCCAGGCCATCTCTGGATTGGCGGTTGGCATCGGCGTCTGGCAGCCCGCAATAACACTGGCTGCGACGAGCAAGATCATCCTGCGCATGATCAGCACCTCAAGGGGCCATATGATCAGCATAGCGTCCTACAGCCATTTCTATCCCGCGCTCATTCCACCTCAGGGCTCAAAGTGCCCAGCCATGCAACCAGGGCAATAATGACGATGGCCATTGAAAGCTCGAATACCAGGCTTCGACGCAAGGCACTCACCGCAACCGAATACTCGCCATTTCGAACCGAACGCTCCAGCAGCGGGCTCAAATGAAAACGATTGAGTGCAGCCAGCGCGATCATTGCGCCAAATAACAGGACCTTCAAAAACAGCAGAGCACCATAGGTACTGAACATGACGCCATCGATATGTGGGCCAACAATAAAGAGGTAATTGATTGCTCCAGTGAGCCCGATGACAACCACGATCACGGCGCCGACCGATTCAAAGCCAGTCAATACCCGGGCAAGAAGCCGCGCCTCATGTTCGCCTTTCAGTGATTTGCAGCGAAGCAACAACGCGAACGCCGCCAACGCCCCTAGCCAGGCGCCCGCAGCCAGCAGATGCAGAACATCGCCTATGAGCTGCCAATAGCCACGACTCCCCTCGCCCATCGCCCCATGGCCGGTCCACGCTAGGCTGGCCAGTGCAACGGCTCCGGCCACAGTGACGACCCACAGGCTGGCGGTCACAAAGCGTTTGTATTGCGAGATGCCGACAATAGCGACAAGCAGTGCGGTAATGCGGACCAGCCAGCTCAGGCCGACATCAGTGCCCGTCAGGATCATCTGGAAAAAATGGTGATGCAGCTCCATGAAGCCCGACACACCGCTCATGGATTTCGCAAGAACACCCAGCGCGACCAGGGATAGCGCTATACCCAAGAGCGACGTGCCATACAGCAGCGAATCAAAGCGCAAGACCGTGCCCGACGCCCTCTCCTTCCCCCTCAGGCCATACAAGCCAAAAAGCGCCAAGCCGAATAGCATCATCAAGTCGAGATAAAGCGTGAAACGAACCGCGATAGTCAGCGAGTCGCCCATGGATCATTTCACTTTGAAGGAAAAACTGCCGGTAATCGGGTGAGTGTCCGAAGAAACAGCACGCCATTCGACCTTGTAAGTGCCCGTGGTCAAGGGCGCTGCAGGCGTGATGATCATGGTCTTCGGATCACCGCCCGCGGCGACGGCTGCCTGTACCCCCATGGGCGAATTTGGCATTCCCGGCATGTCGGTCATGATCAGTTTTGCTCCCGAGAACTGGGTCGTAAGTTGCTCGGAAAAATGCAGCGCGATGGACGAAGGCGCCACGCCATCCGCACCTTCCGCCGGCGTGGATGAAAGGAGCCTGGGGTGTGCCTGGGCAACGGCGCTCAGGAACAACCCGGCGGTCAGCGCAAGTGTTGCAGCGGTGGCTTTATGGAAAGGCATGCAAGGCTCCTCACAGCAAGCGCTGTCAGTTCGAGTTTTTTAGGGAGTGGATATCGTGTCCGTGAAAGCGCTGAATCAGCGTCACGGTGCAGGTGCACGATGTCACAGGCGCAAGGAACGTGCGATTACATTTCAGTCAGCTTGAAAGGGGCCTGGCGCCGCTGTTTACGGGTATGAGCGCGCTTGCCGTCATTCATATCAATTACGTAATAAATTGATAGCCATCATCAGAAAC
This sequence comes from Pseudomonas sp. GZD-209, assembly GCF_049310485.1. NCBI lineage: Bacteria > Pseudomonadati > Pseudomonadota > Gammaproteobacteria > Pseudomonadales > Pseudomonadaceae > Pseudomonas > Pseudomonas sp. GZD-209. Next base: position 56,083 of record NZ_JBMOWQ010000086.1, on the reverse strand, counting down.
CACCGCGAAGTGCTGTGGTGGTTTGGCTGATTATTCAAATTGGGTAATGGCCACCAGGAGCATGCCGATGGTTTTGCAGCGCCCTCAAGATCGAGCGCCGCCCGCGCGGCGCATCGCTGGCAAGCCAGCTCCCACATCTGTTTCGGGCCAGTCTCTTCTGTGCCATAACCTGGTCCGCCTTGTTGGTACGACGCGGTTTCAGTGTGGGCGTTGCCGCCGCCCCACATGACTCAAGACATGCACCAAGGCAGGCGCTGGTACTCTCACAGGAATAATTGGCCCGAAATAAACTGTGGGAGCGGGTTTACCCGCGAAGCGCCGCGCGGGCGGCGCTCGATCTCATAGGCGCTGAACATCCATCGCCATGCACCTAGCCGCCCACATGCGATACCAAGACAGGCGCTTGGCCGTCATGGCGCTTCCCATGCAATATGTACCTAAGCACGAAAAGATACGTAATAAATTAGCGTACTAGTACGCCACGAATCTCGGCAACCACCTGCGCCGTCGCCGCTTCGATCGTGCCCTCGTTACGACACAACACCCAGCCATGATCCGCGACCGCCCGCTCGAACGCCTGGGTACAGGCAACTTGCTCTTGCAGTTTATGAATCACCGTACTGCCCAGCCCACGGGTGCGTGCCGCCGCCCTCGCCCATGAAACTTCGGGGTCGGTGACAACCCCGACATGCAGGTCCGGCACGCGCACGTTGCGCTCCATGTTCAACCGCAGAATCTCGGCAAACGGGACTGTCCGGCGAAACGCGGCATCGGAGGGGTACCAGCGATCAATCAGGATGATGCTGCCCGGCGGCTGCTTGGGCAGCACGTGCTGTGAAATCCAGGCCCGGCTATCCGCCAGGCGTGCGCAAACCTGCAACTCCAGCTCCTGGCTGGGATGCCTGACGAGCCTGTTGACCAGGGCCATCGTTTCCCCCCTGAAGGGATCGCTTTTCTTCTCGCAAAGGCGGATCACCTTGTAGCCGTCGGCCCTGAGCGCTTGTGTAATGGCCTCCAGCAGTGTGGTTTTGCCGGTGCCCTTGGGCCCGTCCAGAGAAACGAATAGCGGTCGGTTCATGCTTCACATAACGATAGATAGAGGGTATTCGCGCCAGTGTACCTGGGCGCTCACAGCATATGCCCGGCCCAGATCCCCTGCTCCACCAGCTCCGATGCCAGCTCGACAAAGGTGTCGCCCACATAGCGCGTCGCCTGGCTTACCTTCCGGTCCGCCGGCGTCACCATCACCAGTTTGCGCATCGGCGTTGGCTCCACCAAGGGCGCGGCGCACAGCGTGCCGGCCTGCAGATGGCCATAGATGGACGCCAGTGGCAAGGCGGTCAGGCCGAAACCATTACGTACCAGGTCGATCATTGCGCCAAATGAATCGGCCTCGATGCTGGCGATAATCTTGAAGCCCACTTCGCCAGCACACTGGTCCATGATCTTGCGCAAGCCATGGCGCGGGCTGGGGAGCACCAGCTGCTCCTGGGCAAGGCTGGCAAAACCGACCGCCTGCTCCAGCTTAAGGCCTGCACTGGGCGGGCCGACCAGCACCAGGTTCTCCATCATCACCGGCACGATGCGCAGGGTGTGCAAAGGCTCCAGGTCGTAGGAAATCACCAGTTCCAGCTCGCCGCGTTGCACCCAGTCCAGCAGATAGCCGCTGAACGCGGAGGTGAAACGGATCGACAAGTCCGGGTTCTCCTCGCGGATCCGTTTGGCCAGGCGCACGGTCATGATTTCGGCGATGGTGGGGGTGGTGCCGATCGCCACCGCGCCACGGAACGCCCCTGGCCCTGCCGCGACCGAACTGCGGATCGCCTCCAGTTCGTCCATGATGCGGGTGGCATGTTGCAGCACCTCATTGCCCGCCTCGGTGATGATCATGCCACGGCCGTGGCGATCGAACAGGTAGACGCCCAGTTCCTTTTCCAGCTGCCGAATCTGCCGGCTCAGTGCCGGCTGCGCGATATGCAGCCGGTCGGAGGCCTTGCTCAGGCTGCCCAGCTCGGCGACATGAATAAGCGTTTTGAGCTGAACGACGTCCATGGGCTGACCAACCTGAGGGATGAAGGGGTGACGGGCAGTTTAAACAGCCCACCCGCCATCAGCTATAGCATCTCGGCATATCAGCTAGTCACCAGCACCCCTTGCTCATGCATGGCTCGAGTCGGCTTGCCGCTCGACAACGGTGCGCGCAGGCGTTGTCGCTTCTGCGTCGGACGCGTCTTGCAACTCCCCTTCCCACTTTGCCACCACTGCCGTGGCGATCGAGTTGCCGACCGCATTGGTCGCCGAGCGGCCCATGTCGAGGAAGGTATCGATGCCCAGGATCAGCAGCAAACCCGCTTCCGGAATATCGAACTGCACCAGGGTCGCCGCAATCACCACCAATGAGGCCCGCGGTACCCCCGCCAACCCCTTGGACGTCAGCATCAGCGTCAACAGCATGAGGACCTGCGTACCCAGGGTCATCTCGATGCCATACGCCTGGGCGATGAACAGCACGGCGAAGGTGCAGTACATCATCGAGCCGTCCAGATTGAACGAGTAGCCCATGGGCATCACGAAGCTCGAGATCTTGCGCGAAACGCCAAAACGATCGAGCGCGGCCAGCAGTTTCGGGTAAGCCGACTCCGAGCTCGCCGTGGCGAACGCCAGCAGGAAGGCCTCCTTGATCAATCGCAGCAGGCTGAACACGCGTCGCCCCAGAAACAGCGCGCCCGCCAGGATCAACAGGCCCCACAGCAGGGACAGGCCGAGGTAGAAATCACCCATGAACACGGCGAAGGTTGCCAGGATCGACAGCCCGTTGGTGGCAATGGTCGAGGCCATGGCCGCCATTACCGCCAAGGGGGCCAGCTTCATCACATAACCGGTGATGGTCAGCATGGCCTGCGCCAGTTCATCGGTCAGCCGAATCAAGCCTTTGGCCTTCTCCCCCAGCGCGGCCAGGGCCACGCCGAAGAACAGCGAAAACACCACGATCTGCAGGATTTCATTGGTGGCGAGCGCTTCGGCGAACGACCTTGGCACCAGGTGGGTGACGAAGCCTTTCAAGGTGAACGCCGACGTCTGCAGCGCCGTGCTGGCGTTGACGTCCGGCAGCGGCAGGGCCAGGTGCTGCCCCGGCTGGAGGATATTGGCCATCATCAGCCCCACCCCCAGCGACAGCAGCGAAGCGGTGATGAACCACAGCATGGCCTTGCCGAACACACGGCCCACTGCCCCGGCATCGCCCATGTGCGCGATGCCCACCACCAGGGTCGAGAACACCAAAGGCCCGATCAGCATCTTGATCAGGCGCAGGAACACGTCGGAGATGATCGAGAAGTACCCGGCAATCTCGATGGCGGTGGGTTTGTCGGGGGCATTGAGGAAGATGGTGTAGCCGATCAGCACACCAGTGAGCATGGCCAGCAGGATCCAGCCTGCCAGCGGAAGACGGTATTTCATGGTCCACCTGTTATCGAGTAATGGAAGTGTCACCGCGCAGGCGGCGCATTACGGAATGAGGTAGGCAGAAGCAAGATGCCCCGTGGGGCATGCCGAGGAATGCTGCAGTAAAGCGGCCGGGAGTGCAGGGAAAAGCCTGCGCAGGAAGCGTTCGAACATGGAAGTACCCTCGGATTTTATTGTTGTGGGTCAAGCACGGCGCCCGCCAAGGCACCGATTCGGCACCCTAACCAAGTTCACCGCGCTGAATAAGCGCATCCCGGGCCTAACAGTTATTCATTTACGCAATAGCACAGCGCCGCCTGACGGCCCCTGGAGCTATGCCAGCAAGGCATATCTCAAAGTGAAAAATGGTAATCGTCGGTGCCCTGCTTTCTCTTCATGATGAGCCGAAACAAGAGCAGCACTGGAGCCCACCATGTCATCGCAAGAAGCTGAACAAAGCTGGCAAGAAGACGTCTTTCGCGTTCTCAAGGCCCACGACGTCAAGCATGTCGTGTTCGTACCGGACGCCGGCCACTCAGCCGCCATCCGCATGTCCTACCAGGACCCTGATATCAAGGCCGTCGTGCTCACCACCGAAGAAGAAGGCATCGGCTACCTGGCCGGCGCCTGGCTCGGCGGCGAGCGCGGCGCGCTGCTGATGCAGTCCAGCGGCGTAGGCAACTGCATCAACACCTTGGCCCTGCAGAACTGCGCCGGTTTTCCGCTGCTGATGGTGATCACCATGCGCGGCGACTGGGCCGAGTTCAACGCCTGGCAGAACCCCATGGGCCAGGCGACCGAAGCGTCCCTGCAGCTGATGAAGGTCATGACCTGGCGCGCCGATGTACCCGCAGATGTCGCCCCGCTGCTGCATGGCGCCGCCACCATGGCCTTCAACGGCGATTCCGCCACCGCACTGCTGCTCGGTCAGCGCCTGATCGGAGAAAAGAAATGGGTCAAGTAAGCGCCAATCACACCCTGTGCCGCCGCGAAGTGGTACGCACCCTCCTCGCCGACCGCAAGGACGTGCTGGTAGTGACCGGGCTGGGCTCCGCCTCCTACGACGTGATGGCGGCCGGCGACCACGACGGCAACTACTACCTGTGGGCGGCCATGGGCAGCGCCATTACCGTCGGCCTTGGCCTGGCCAATGCCCAGCCGGACAAGTCGGTGGTGGTCATCACCGGTGACGGCGAACTGCTGATGGGCTTCGGCGCGCTGGCCACCGTGGCGCTGCAGAAGCCTGCCAACCTGACCATCGTGGTCCTCGACAACGGCCACTTCGGCGAAACTGGCATGCAGGTCAGCCATGCCGGTTTCGGCATAAAGCTCGACCAGGTCGCACATACCTGCGGCTTCGGCTGGACCGCTGAAATCCGCGAGATGGAAGGCGTGCATGCGTTGCGCGAGCGCTTCGCCACCCGTTCAGGGGTGAAGCTGGCGACCGTCAAGATCAAAGCGGAAAACCCACCGCGGGTGTTGCCACCGCGTGACGGCCACTACATCAAGAACCGCTTCCGCGCCGCCCTGGGCTACCAGCCCCTCTGACCGTGTCAGGGGCAGGTTTGCCGCCGAACCACGATGACGCGGCAAGCCAGCCTCGCCTGGAGAACAATAATGAGCGACTACGACAACGAAGCACTCAATGCCATCCGCGAAGGCGTGCGAGCCCTGTGTGGTGATTTCCCTGCCGAATACTGGCGCAAGATCGACGAGCGCAAAGGCTTCCCCGAGGCCTTCGTCAAGGCCATGACCGACGCCGGCTGGCTCTCGGCAATGATCCCGGAAGAATACGGCGGCTCAGGCCTTGGCCTGGCCGAGGCGTCGGTGATCCTCGAGGAAGTGAACCGCTGCGGGGGCAACTCCGGCACCATTCACGGGCAGATGTACAACATGTTCACCCTGCTGCGTAACGGCAGCGACGCGCAGAAGCGCTACTACCTGCCCAAGCTGGCCAGCGGCGAGCTGCGCCTGCAGTCGATGGGCGTCACCGAGCCCACCACCGGCACCGACACCACCAAGATCAAGACCACTGCCGTGCGCCAGGGCGACAAGTACATCATCAACGGCCAGAAGGTGTGGATCTCGCGTATCCAGCACTCCGACCTGATGATCCTGCTGGCCCGCACCACGCCGTTGGCCGAGGTGAAGAAAAAGTCCGAAGGCATGTCGATCTTCCTCGTCGACCTGCGCGAGGCCATCGGCAACGGCCTGACCGTGCAGCCGATCGCCAACATGGTCAACCATGAGACCAACGAGCTGTTCTTCGACAACCTGCAGATTCCGGCCAGCAGCCTGATCGGCGAGGAAGGCAAGGGCTTTCGCTACATCCTCGACGGCCTCAACGCCGAGCGCACCCTGATCGCCGCCGAGTGCATCGGTGACGGCCGCTGGTTCGTCGAAAAGGCCAGCCAGTACGCCCGCGACCGCGTGGTGTTCGGCCGCCCGATCGGGCAGAACCAGGGCGTTCAATTCCCGATCGCCGAAGCGCATATCGAGCTCGAAGCAGCCGACCTGATGCGCTGGCGTGCCTGTGCGGAGTACGACAGCGGCAAAAACGCTGGTGCGGCGGCCAACATGGCCAAGTACCTGGCCGCCAAGGCCAGCTGGGAGGCAGCCAATGCCTGCCTGCAAACCCACGGCGGATTCGGCTTTGCCAACGAATACGACGTCGAGCGCAAGTTCCGCGAGACGCGCCTGTACCAGGTGGCACCGATCTCGACCAACCTGATCCTGTCGTACGTCGCCGAGCACCTGCTGGAGCTGCCACGTTCGTTCTGACCGTACGCGCCCCTTGCCGCCCAGCGCGGCGAGGACCAGCCATGACCAGAGAGACAATCATCATGAGCCAGCCCACGGGCCCGCGCCCGCTCGACGGCATCACCGTCATCAGCCTTGAACATGCCATCGCCGCGCCCTTCTGCACCCGCCAACTGGCCGACCTCGGCGCCCGCGTGATCAAGGTCGAGCGCCCCGGCGTCGGCGACTTTGCCCGCGGTTACGACCAGCGCGTCAATGGCCAGGCCTCGCACTTCGTCTGGACCAACCGCTCCAAGGAAAGCCTGGCGCTGGACCTCAAGCAGCAAGTGGCCAGCGACATCCTCGACCAGCTCCTGGAGCAAGCCGATGTACTGGTGCAAAACCTTGCACCGGGCGCCGCAGCGCGCCTGGGGCTGTCGTTCGAAACCCTGAACCTGCGCTTCCCGAAGCTGATTGTCTGCGACATATCCGGGTACGGCACGGGTGGCCCTTACGAGCAGAAGAAAGCCTATGACCTGCTGATCCAGAGCGAAGGCGGCTTCCTGTCGGTCACCGGCGGGCCGGGCGACGAGCAGATGGCCAAGGCGGGCAATTCGATCGCCGACATCGCCGCCGGCATGTACGCCTACACCGGCGTATTGTCGGCCCTGCTGTTGCGCGGCCGAACCGGTGAAGGCAGCCATGTCGAAGTGTCGATGCTGGAAAGCCTGGTGGAATGGATGAACTACCCGCTGTACTACGCCTACGAGGGCGCACCACCGCCGCCCCGAGCAGGTGCGGCCCACGCCACCATCTACCCCTACGGGCCCTTCCCTGCCGGCGATGGCAACACCCTGATGCTGGGCCTGCAGAACGAGCGCGAATGGCAGCTGTTCTGCGAGCAGGTGCTGCTGCAACCGGCGCTTGCCCGGGATGAGCGGTTCTCGGCCAACTTCAGGCGCGTGGAAAACCGCGAAGCCTTGCGCGCGCTGATCGTCGAAACCTTCGCGGCCCTCGATTTCGACACCGTGATCGCCCGCCTCGACAGCGCGGGCATTGCCAACGCCCGCGTCAACGACATGCAGGGTGTCTGGCGACACCCACAACTGCAGGCACGCGGTCGTTGGCGGCAGGTGGCGACGCCCAACGGCAGCATTCCCAGCCTGCTGCCCCCGGCCAGCAGCAACGCCTTCAGCCCGCGCATGGACGCCGTGCCCGGCCTGGGCGAGCACAGCGCGAGCATTCTGGCCCAGCTCGGCCTGCCTGCCGAACGCATTGAGGAACTGCGCACTTGCGGGGTCATCTGACCCCTTTTTTGCAGCCCTGGAACAATAACCAGAGAGTCAAACTGCCCATGAAAGTGCTGGTCGCAATCAAACGAGTGGTCGACTACAACGTCAAGGTTCGCGTCAAGGCGGACAACGCCGGCGTCGACCTTGCAAACGTCAAGATGTCCATGAACCCCTTCTGCGAAATCGCCGTGGAAGAAGCCGTCCGCCTGAAGGAAAAGGGCGTGGCGAGCGAGATCGTCGTCGTTTCCGTCGGCCCGACCACGGCCCAGGAGCAACTGCGTACTGCCCTGGCCCTGGGTGCCGACCGCGCCATCCTGGTCGAAGTCGCCGATGAGCTGAACTCCCTGGCCGTGGCCAAGGCGCTCAAGGCCGTTGTCGATAAAGAGCAGCCACAGCTGGTCATCCTCGGCAAGCAGGCGATCGACAGCGACAACAACCAGACCGGCCAGATGCTGGCTGCGCTGACCGGCTACGCCCAAGGCACTTTCGCCTCCAAGGTGGAGCTGGCCGGTGACAAGGTCAACGTCACCCGTGAAATCGATGGCGGCCTGCAGACCGTTGCGCTGAACCTGCCAGCGATCGTCACCACCGACCTGCGCCTGAACGAGCCGCGCTACGCGTCGCTGCCGAACATCATGAAGGCCAAGAAGAAGCCGCTGGAGACCGTAACGAAAGACGCGCTGGGCGTGTCCATCGCCTCCACCACCAAAACCCTGAAAGTCGAAGCGCCTGCTGCCCGCAGCGCTGGCATCAAGGTCAAGTCGGTGGCCGAACTGGTCGAGAAGCTCAAGCACGAGGCGAAAGTAATCTGATGGCCATTCTGATAATTGCAGAACACAGCAACGTTCAACTCGCTGCCTGCACCTTGAACACGGTCACGGCGGCGCAGCAGATTGGCGGCGAGATCGATGTGCTGGTGATCGGTGCCAGTGTCCAGGGTGCCGTTAACGCGGCGCAAGGCATCGAGGGCGTCGCCAAGGTACTGGTTGCCGATGATGCAGCCTATGCGAATCAACTGGCGGAGACCGTCGCACCGCTGGTGGCGGAGCTGGCCAGGGCGTACAGCCACGTGCTGGCCCCAGCCACCACCAATGGCAAGAACATCCTGCCGCGGGTTGCCGCACTGCTGGACGTCGATCAGATCTCCGAGATCATCTCGGTCGAATCCGCCGACACCTTCAAGCGCCCGATCTACGCCGGTAACGCCATTGCCACCGTGCAATCGAGCGCTGCGGTCAAGGTCATCACCGTACGCACGACAGCCTTTGCCAGTGCGTCGCAAGCGATCGCGGGGCAAGTCGCATCGACGCACCGCCGCTCCCACAGGGTGACCGTGGGAGCGGGCTTGCCCCGCGATAGTATTTCCCACGTTGTCGCCGAATCCCTGGCCAGCTCCGATCGCCCAGAGCTGACCGCTGCCAAGATCGTCGTTTCCGGCGGCCGTGGCATGGGCAACGGTGACAACTTCAAGCACCTGTACAGCCTGGCCGACAAGCTCGGCGCCGCCGTCGGTGCCTCGCGCGCTGCGGTTGACGCAGGCTTCGTGCCCAACGACATGCAGGTCGGCCAGACCGGCAAGATCGTCGCGCCACAGCTGTACATCGCCGTCGGTATCTCCGGCGCGATCCAGCACCTGGCCGGCATGAAGGACTCGAAAGTGATCGTTGCGATCAACAAGGACATCGATGCGCCGATCTTCCAGGTTGCCGACTACGGCCTGGTCGCCGACCTGTTCGAGGCCGTCCCGGCCCTGGCCAGCCACTTCTGAACCCGCGAGGACACACAATGACAAGCCAAGACCTCAGCGCCTGGATCGGCCGCAGCGAAACCCGCCACGACCGCATTACCCACAACCTGGTCAAGCGCATCGCCGCCACCTTGAGCGAACCGGCGCCAGGACCGGGCGATGCCCTGCCCTTGCTCTGGCACTGGGCATTCTTCCAGGACACCGTCGACGCCGCAGGCCTGGGCAGTGATGGCCACCCGGCCCGGGGCGGCTTCCTGCCGCCGGCGGACAACCGCAACCGCATGTGGGCCGGCAGCCGCCTGGAATTCCTTGTGCCCTTGCGGGTGGAGGCCGAAGTCTCGCGGCGCTCGACCCTGCTCAACGTGCAGGAAAAGCATGGCCGGACCGGTTCGCTGCTGTTTGTCACGGTCAGGCACGAGTACGTCCAGGAGGGTCGTAACGTGCTGGTGGAAGAGCAGGACATCGTCTACCGCGAGCCCTCCCCGCCCAAGCTCGGCGGCACCGAGGCAGCGCCCGAAGGGGCCTGGCAGGCGACTGTCGAGCCAAGCGCGACATTGTTGTTCCGCTATTCGGCGGTCACGTTCAATGGCCACCGCATCCACTATGACTGGCCTTACGCCACCGAAGCCGAAGGCTACCCGGGGCTGGTCGTGCACGGCCCGCTGATCGCCACCCTCAGCCTGCGTGCCTTCCAGCAGGCCAACCCCACTGCCCGCGTGCGTCGCTTCGAGTTCCGCGGCTTGCGGCCGCTGATCGCACCCCATGCATTCGAGGTGGGTGGACGGCTGCTGGGCGACGGCAAGGCGCAGGTCTGGGCCACCGCCGATGCGGGCATGGCGCAATCCGGCGAAGTGCAGTTCACCGTGGAGGGCGCGCAATGACCCAGCCAACAGTACGCAGTGCCCTGTTCGTCCCGGCCAGCCGCCCGGAACGCATCGCCAAGGCGCTGGCCAGCGGCGCCGACCGGGTGATCGTCGACCTTGAGGATGCCGTCGAGGAGGCGGCCAAGGAGCAGGCCCGCGACAACCTCGAAGCATTCCTGGTGGCGCACCCGCAAGTCCAGCTGCTGGTGCGGGTCAACGCGCCCGGGCATTGGTCGCATGAGGCCGACCTTGCCCTGTGCCAACGGCATGACGCTGTGCGTGGCATCCTGCTGCCCAAGGCCGAGACCGTTGAACACGTCCAGCGTGCCCACGCCACCGGCAAAGCCATCTGGCCGATCATCGAAAGCGCCCGCGGGCTGGTCGCCCTGCCCCAGCTGGCGGCGAGTGCCGGCGTGGAGCGTTTGTCCTTCGGCAGCCTGGACCTGGGGCTTGACCTGAACCTGCGCACCGGCAGCGAGGCTGCCGAGCAGGTCCTGGCGCAGGCACGCTACGCCGTGTTACTGCACTCCCGGGCAGCCGGCCTGGCAGCCCCGCTGGACGGCGTATTCCCGGCCATCCAGGACGTCGAGGGCCTGCGCCGGCACACCGAGTTAGCCCGCGACATGGGCTTTGCCGGCGCCCTGTGCATTCACCCCAGCCAGGTCAAGGTCATTCACCGGGCCCTGCAGCCCTCGGCGGCCGAGCTGGATTGGGCGCGCCGGGTCGTGGCGGGCGCCGAAGGCGGTGCCGGGGTGTTCACCCTCGACGGGGAGATGGTCGATGCGCCCGTGATATTGCGCGCCCACGCAACGCTGGCGCGCATCGCCCACGACGACTGAGCAATCCTGTTGACGCCAGGCAGGCGACTTCCGCGGTTCTGACGGACTCGGCAGCCTGCCTGGCTTTTTTATGCCTGCAAGGTAATCCCGATGAACATGAACGCTTCGCGCAACCGCTGCCGCCGGCTCGTCTGCCGGCTACTGCGAGCCCTCTCCCGATTGCCAGCCTATGCCTGAAGCCGCAGCCACCCAGGGCTGCCCCGAGTTCCTGTTGCAGGCGGCCTGTGAGTTGATGGCCGAGCACGGCTACGGCGCCATGAGCATGCGCCAGCTGGCTTCACGGGTTGGCCTGCAACCCGGCAGCCTCTACCACCATGTCACCAGCAAGCAGGACCTGCTGTTCGATGTGCTGCTGCACATCCTGGCGCAGCGGCTGGAGGCCTGGCAGCGTGCCCCCTACCCCCGTGACCTGCACGGCTACCTTGGTTTTCGCCTGGCGCGCCAGCGCTCGCACCCGTGCGAGGAGCTGCTGCTGCGCCATGAGGCACGCCATGTCAGCGCCAGTCAGCAGGCCTGGCTCGGCCAGGCGCTCGACAGGCTGCAAGCCCCTTTGCGCCACGCTATCGAGCAAGGGCAGCGCCGTGGCGAATACCTTGTACAGGACATCGCCAGCACCCTCGCGGCGATCCAGGCCTTGATCGAAACCGCCGACAGCCTGCGCAACCGGCCAATCCCGGTCGATGAAGCCTGGATAGCGGCGTGGCTCAGCCGAATGTGCAGCGCCCTGCTGCGGTCAGCCGCCGTGCCCGTGACCAGGTTATAGGCTGACAACGCAAATGGGGCTGCTCTGCAGCCCATCGCGGGGCAAGCCCGCTCCCACAGGTTCAGCGCATTTATCAAGAAATGCACAATCCTGTGGGAGCGGGCTTGCCCCGCGATGGGCCGCAGAGCGGCCCCAATGCAGGCGAGGAAACACTTATTGGCTCAAAGGGTGCCTAGATTTGCGGCCATCAGCCGTTCGAGGAACCGCGGGAACACCTGTGGATTGACCATGCGCGGCCCTGGCCGACCGGCCATCACTTCGATGATCTGCTGCGCCGCCCATTGCCCCATGCGCTGCCTGGCCTCATGGGTGACGCCCGCCGTGTGGTAGAGCGCGACCACGGTCTCCAGCGCCAGCAAGGGATGATCGAGCGGCGGCGGCTCCTGGTCCCACACATCGATACCGGCGCCGCCCAGGTGCCCACTGGCCAGTGCCTGGTGCAAGGCCAGCTCGTCATGCAAACCACCCCGGGCGGTATTGATGAAGATCGCGCCCGGGCGCATCTGCGCGAAGCTGGCGGCGTCCATCAGGTTCACCGTCTCTGCCAGGCGCGGGCAATGCAGCGACACCACATCGCTGCCTGCCAGCAGCGTCGGCAGATCGACCGCCACCGCGCCTTTGTCTCGAATCTGCCCGGCACTCAGCCCCGGGTCGCAGGCCAGAACCTGCATGCCCAGCGCCTGGGCGATCCGCGCCACCCGGCCGCCGATCTCGCCGATGCCAACCAGGCCCAGGGTCTTGTCGTAAAGCTCCGCGCCCATAAGGTCTTCGCGCGAGTAACCACGGCAAACGCGCAGGCGGCGGTCGGACTCACCGATACGCCGCGAGCAGTTGAGCATCAACCCGATCGCCGCCTCCGCCACCGACTGCGCATTGGCGCCGGACTGGTTGAGCACCAGCACGCCCGCCTGGTTGCAGGCCGCAAGGTCGAGCGTGTCGTAGCCTGCGCCATTGGTGGAGATGCACAACAGCTGCGGCAACTGCGCCAACAACCTGGCATCGGCGCGCCAGGCCGCGGGCAACTCGTCCCGGGCTGACGGAATCTGGTACACATGGCTGGCCTGCAGGGCCTGCAGAATCTGCTGCTCAGGTGCGTCGCGCGCCATCGTGGTCAGCTCGAACCCCGGCGTATCGGCAAATACCTCAGCCATTACCGGGTGGTACCACACGTCGAAGCGAAACACCCTTTTGCGTTCCAGCGCCATCATCGGACTCCCCAGGTCAGATATTCGGTTTGATGGGCTGCGCCCGGCGATGGCGCCACTTGCGCATACCGGTGTTTTCCTCGACCTTGCCGTCGCCGTCCAGGTAGCCATGCTTGCCCAGATCAGGCATCAAGAGGGCAGCGATAAGGGTGATCGCACCGATCGCCGAAACGTACAGGTAGAAGTACTCTTCCACGCCCGAGGCGCGGAACGACAGCGCCACATATTCGGCAGACCCGCCAAACATCGCCGCGCCCACCGCATAAGGCAGCCCCACCCCCAGCGCCCGCACGGTCCCTGGGTACAGGTCGGCCTTGAGCACGCCGGTCACCGGCGTGTAGAAGGCGGCGATCAGCAACCCGGCGACCACCAGTGCAAAGGCAACGTAGGGGTCATGCGTCGACTTGATGGCCGTCAGCAAGGGGATGACCAGGCAGGTCGCGAGGGTGCCGAAGATGATCATGTTGGTGCGCACGCCGATCCGGTCGGCCATTAGCCCGAACAGTGGCTGCACGAGCATGAAGACCACCAGCGCCGCCGCCATCAGCAGGCTCACGGTCGGTGCGGGGATGCCGACACTGACCACCAGGAACTTCTGCATGTAGGCGGTGAAGGTATAGAAGTACAGCGAGCAGCCGATGGTCAGGGTGAATGTCAGCAGTACCGCGCGCTTGTGCTGCAGCAGTGCCTTGATCGAGCCGGACTCCTTGCGCTTCATGTCCTGCTCGGTAGCGGTTTCGCGCATGGTGCGGCGCAGGTACACCACCACCACCGATGCCAGCGCACCGATGAAGAACGGGATGCGCCAGCCCCAGGCTTTCAGGTCCTGCTCCGACAGCACCTGCTGCAGCAGGGCAACGGTGAGCAGCGCCAGCAACTGCCCGGCAATGATCGTCAGGTATTGGAACGAGCCGTAGAAAGACCGACGTCCCGCGCGCGAGACCTCACTGATGTAGGTGGCGCCCGTGCCGTACTCGGCCCCGACCGACAGGCCCTGCATCAGGCGTGCGATCACCAGCAGGATCGGTGCGGCGACGCCGACCGTCTCGAAGGTGGGCATGACCGCGATCATCAAGGAGCCGCCGCACATCATGAACACCGAGATGATCATGGAGATCTTGCGCCCGCGTGTGTCGGCGATGTAGCCGAAGATCCAGCCGCCCAACGGGCGCATGAAAAAGCCGACGGCGAAGATGCCGGCGGTGGCCAGCAGCTGGCTGGTTTGATCACCCGAGGGGAAGAACAGTGAGGCGAAGTAGATCGAGGTGTAGGCGTAGATGAAGAAGTCGAACCATTCCACCAGGTTGCCAGAACAGACACCGACGATGGCGGTGGTGCGCTCTTTGCGAGTCAACGGCTGGGCCGTAGGCGTTTGGGCGTGCATGGGAGTACCTTTTGTTGTTGTTTTTAACAGTTGCGGTACTAGCCTTGCACAGCGTCAGGGCGTGGAGCAGACGGGGTTGCGGCCTAACAGATATGCCTTGTTGGTATGGATGGGGGGTGGTTTGCGATGTGTCCGCCGAAACAGGTGCCGCGCCTATCAGATCGAGCGCCGCCCTCGCGGCACATGGCGTGAGATGCGTGAGACGCGTGAGGGGCCGGCAACGCCCGCCTCGATTCCGCGTCATGCCAACAAGGCTGACAATTATGGCCTATCAGACATGGCCACGTTGCAACAAATGTAGGAGCGGATTCATCCGCGATGCGCCGCGCGGGCGGCGCTCGATCTGGTAGGCGCTGCACCTCTCCCGCCCTACCACCAAGGCTTCAGCACCACTCAAAACCGCTCCCGCCGCAACGACCGCAACACCACCCCCACCAGCACCACATTGACCATCGCCAGGCAGCACAGCACCCCCAGCACCCCCATAGCGCCAAACTGCTGCATCAGATAACCCCCCACCAGTGGCGTCAGCGCTTGGCCGATCAGCGACGGGCGCGACATCCTGCCCATCAGCGCCACGTACTGCGAAGCTGGCATCAACACCAGCGGCAACAATCCCCGCACGATCGCCCGCAAGCCATTACCCAGGCCGTACAGCAGCAAGCCCGCTGCAGTGGCCCCCGGCGCAAAGGCAACCAACAACACCCCCAGGGCAACCAGCAACACCGACACCAGCGCAGTCCAGATCGGATGGCGCTTGCCCGCGATCATCTGCAGCACCCGCGACGCCACCTGGCTGGGCCCCAGCAGCGACGCCAGGCCGATAGCCGCGGCCAGCGAGTAGCCCAGCCCCTGCAACACGGCCACCAGCTGCACCGAGATGGCCGTCATGATGATGGCGCCCAGCGCGAAGATCCAAACCAGCAGCAAGTACTGGCGCCTGTCCACCGCAGGGCTGCCTTGCACCGAGGCGCCCTTGCCCAGGTGCTGCCTGCCACCGGCAGGCAATACCTTCAGGTACAGCGGGGTCGACAGCAGCAGCACCAGGGCGTAGCCCATACAGGTAGCACGCCAGCCCAGATGCTCGATGGCCAGCGCCACCAGCGGCCATGACAGCGTAGTGGCGAAACCCGAAATCAAGGTGATACCGGTAATAGCCCTGCCGGCGCGTTCGCCGTAAAGCGCACCGAGCGTGGCGAACAGGGCTTCATAAAGACCTGCCGCCATGCCGATGCCGATGATCGCCCAGGCCAGCAGGAATACCGGCAGGGTCTGGCTAGCGGCGACAATCAACAGCCCGAAAGCAACGATCACGCCACTGCAGGCCAATTGCACGCGCCCGCCAAACCGTGCCACCAGGCGACTGGACAGGGGCGCCAGCAGTGCCGAGACCATCAGGCTCAGCGACAAGGCGCCGTAGACCCACTGGCTGCCCCAACCGGTGTCACGCATGATCGGGTCGCCCATGACCGCCAGCAGAAAGAACGAACCGCCCCAGACCAGAATCTGCAGCATGCCCAGGCAAAAAATGCCCGAGGCCCCGGGAAGACGAGCATCAGCGTGCACGGTAAACCTTCAACCAATCGATCGATTCGCAGGCCTTGCCCGCAAAAGGGAACCTGCAGGCGGGCTGCAGGAAGCGTGAGGAACAGCTGCGCCGATACTAAAGCGCACGGCCAGTGGCTGCTAAACCATGTGGGCATAACAGCTATACCCGCGATGAGTGCCATTTTGCAGACGTTGTTTGCAGATATGCCCGCTGCACCAAAGTGTCTTGCGCGCTATGTTGGTGGCCCTATTCGAACCCAACCGCCATGGAGGGCTGTCATGGTGATGTTCTGCCGCCTCAGTTTGCTGATCCTGGTCGCCGGCACGCTGCTGGGCGATATCGTGGTCGCCAGCGTCGGGCTGCTGGCCCTCTGCGCGGCTGCCGTCTACCACAACATCCAGCAGGACACCCCACAAGAAGAGCCGCAGGAGCCTGGGTTCACGGCGTAACACCGCAACCGCCGAACACATTGCATCGGCGGATTGCACCAACGCCGTCTAGGCTGGATACGTCAGGGCGGGCGCAACCGCGTCAACCAGGTTGCTCAGGCAGTGCCCTCGACTCCGTCCCCAGCCCTGTCAGGACCATGACCATGAGACGACGTCGGTTACTGCCCCTGCTCACCTTGTGCTGCACCACCGCCACCACCGGCACTGCCCTGGCCGGTGGCATCCTCATCTACGAAGCCGGCCAGGAAGGCAACGGCCTGGCCAACGCCGGCGCCGCCGCACTGGCCAGCGACCCCAGTGTGCTGATGAGCAACCCCGCCGCCCTCACCCAGCTCAAGGGCACCCAGGTCAGCGCCAATGCCCAGGTTATCCTCGGCAATATCCGTTTTTCCCGTGACAGCGCCAACCAGTTCGACGGCAACGAAGGCGGCAACGCCCTGCAGTACCTGCCCGGCGCCAGCCTGTTCATCAGCCACCAGCTCGACGAGCGCGCGACCCTTGGCTTCGGCATGTACGGCAACTTCGGCCTGGCGCTGGACTATGACGATGACTGGGCCGGCCGCTATTTCACCCAGGAAGCGGCGGTGATCGGGGTGTCGTTCCAGCCCACCCTCGCCTACAAGCTCACCGACGACCTGTCGCTGGGCATCGGCCCGCGCATCCTGTACGGCTACTACCGCACCGAGATGGCCATCAACAACAACCTGCTGGGCCTGGCAGACCGGCCGGACGGCCAGCTGGAATACCAGGACACCGACGTCGGCGTTGGCGTGAACCTGGGCCTGCACTATCGGCTCTCCCCCGCTACCCAACTGGGCCTGGCCTACACCAGCAAGGTGAAGCTCGAATTCAAGGACAAGCCCCACGTGACCGACGTCAGCAACCCCTTGCTCAATATCGCCTTGCGCCGCCTCGACGTGAGCGAACTGGAACTGGACATGAACGTGCCGCAGACCGTGCTGCTGAGCATCGCCCATGACCTGGACCCGCAGTGGAAGCTGTTGGCCAGCCTCGGCTGGCAGGACTGGAGCGAATTCGGCGATATCGGCGTGGAGGTGGACAGCGATGCCCTCGGCAATGTCAGCCGCAGCGTCGATCGCAAATACAAGGACACCTGGCACGCCTCCCTTGGCACCCAGTACCAGGCCACCCCGCGCCTGCGCTGGAGCGCCGGGGTCGGCTACGACAGCTCGGCGGTGGACGACAGCGACCGCACCGTCGACAACCCCATGGGCGCCACCTGGCGCCTGGCCACGGGCGTCAACTACCAGCTGCGCGACGGCCTGGACCTGCACCTGGCCTACACCCTGATCTGGATGGGCGACATGGACGTCGAGCAGACCAAGGCCCGCTCGGGCGACAGCCTCTCCGGCAGCTACCGCAATGCCGCCCTGCACATCGTCGGCGGTGGCGCCACCTGGCGTTTCTGATCAAGGCTGTGGGCCGCCGAGGAACCAACGGAAATAGGGGTTGGCGCCATCGCTGCGGACCAGCGCCCCGGCCTCCCGCGCCCAGGCCTGGCGATTGCCGTTGTAGGCGTGCAGGCTCAGGCTGTAGAAGCGTTGCAAGGTCAGCCACTGGTCGTTCACCGCCCCGGCAAAGCCGGGCGCGGCCCCCTGCAGCGGCGGTGCCTGGCGTAGCGCCAGCAAGGCCGGCAACACCCGGGTGATCTCCCGTGGCCGCACCCACGGCGCATATTCGATGCGCGGCTGATCGTCGGTCACCGCCGCTGCGTTGCCGGCGTAACGGGCCAGCCCTGCCCGGTCGGTGATCCAGGTGGCCAACAGCGCCTGGGGCGAATCGATGCCGACTTCGGCCAGAGTCGAGGCCACGGAAGGCTGGGAAAAGCGCTGGATGATCCGTGGCACCTCCAGTTGCAGCGGCTGCAACGAGCCGATCAGCAACATTTCGTGGAATTCCGTGGTCCACAGCGAGGCGTGGGGGAACACGTCGATGAAACTGCGCACCAGCGCGCGGGTGTCTTCATCGTTCTGGGTCGGCAGCGGCAGCCATTGCGCCAACAGGCCCGCGGGTTGCAGGCGGCTGGCGGCCAACTGGTAGAAGTCGCGCGAATAAAGGTTGACCACACCGGCCGCCGAAGGCGGTGGCGGTTCCAGGGTGACCAGGTCGTAGCGTTCATCGCTGCGCAGCAACTCGCGGCGGCCATCGCGCAGGCGGATGTCCAGGCGCGGGTCCTGCACGGCATCGTAATTGCCCTTGAACAACGGGGCGGCGGCCAGTACTTCGGGCAACAGTTCGGCCACCACCGGGCGTTCCAGCCCCGAGTAGCGCAGCATCGCGCCGGCGGTGATGCCGGTGCCGAAGCCGATCACCAGCGCAGAACGCGGCTCGCCAGCGTGAATCAGCAACGGCAACAGCGCCTGCAGGCGCATGTAGCGCAACGATGGCATGGCATCGCCGGTATTGGACACGCCCTGGATGTACAGGCGGCTGAAGCCCTGCCCCTGGCGGGTCTGCTTGACCACCGCGACAGTGCCGCCCTTGCCTTCGCGGTAAAAAGTCAGCTGGCCGTTGCGTGCCCCAGGCAGCAGCTCGGCCAGGTGTTGCGCCGGCGTCAGCACGCCCACCGCCACGCAGGCAATGGCCACCATCAGCACCATGGCCTTGGCCGGCCGCCCCACGGCGTTGCCACGCCATGCCGCAATCAACCCTACCAGCGCCGCGAGGCCGGCCAGCAGGGCCAGGGTGCGCACCAGGCCCACCGCCGGTATCAGCACGAAGCCGGTCAAACCCACGCCCAGGATGCCGCCCAAAGTATTGAGCGCCACCACCGTGCCGACATCCCGGCCAACCCGCCGGCCATCCACCGCCAGGCGCACCGCCAGCGGGAACGCCGCGCCCAGCAGCACGGTGGGCAGCAACACCATGCTCATGGCCGCCACCGCAAAGCGTGCGCACATGCCGGCCAGCTCATTGCCGGTAGCCTGCAGCACCAGCAGCTCGGCCTGGGTCTGAGCCAGCACCAGCCAGCGCCCGAGCCCGGCGAGCTGCAGCAGCGCCAGCAGCCCGGCACTGGCGATCAGCACCGCGAACAGCCCCCAGGGGTCGCGCAAACGGTCGGCCCGCCTGGCATACAACGCGCTGCCGGCCGCCAGGCCGCACAGGTAGGTGGCCAGCACCAGTGCAAAGGCATGGGCGCGGGTGCTCATGAACTGCACGATCGACTGGCTCCACACCACCTCGTAACCCAGCGCCACCCCGCCGGCGATGCAGTACAACGCAATCGCCAGGCGCGCCTGGGCGCTTCGCGGCGCCGGTTCGTTGGCCTGAGCGCTGCGTGGCAACTGGTCATTGCGCCGAAGGACCCAGGCGCCCAGCCCAGCCAACAGGTTCATCGAAGCTGCGGCCAGGGCGCTGCCGGTCACCCCGAGGTTCGGTAGCAATACAAAGGCGCCAAGCAAGGTGCCGGCAATGGCCCCGGCGGTATTGGCGGCGTACAGCTGCCCGCTGGCCTGGGCCTGTTGGCCGGGCGCGGGCGCCATGGCGCGCACCAGCACCGGCAGCGTGCCGCCCATTAACAGCGCCGGCACCCCCACCAGGGCAAACGGCAGCCACCAGGCCAGCCAGCCGATACTGGCCTCCATCCGCGCGAACCACCCGGCCGAAGCCCCCAAGGCCAGCGTGCTGGCCACCCCGAGTACGGCGACCGCCACCTCCAGCAGCGCATACAACCGCACCGGCCGGGCCAGCTGGTCAGCCCAGCGCCCGAACAACCAGCCGCCCAGGGCCAAGCCTGCGAAAAAGGCGCTGATACCGGTGGTCACGGCGTGCACCTCCACGCCGACCACCAGTGACAGCTGCTTGATCCACAGCACCTGGTAAACCAGCGCCGCGCCGCCAGACAGCAGCAACAAGGCAGCAGGCAAGCGCAGGGCCAAACCCACCGCTGCCAAGCGATCGCAGCCAGCCGTGGGCAGGCTTGGCCTTGCAGGTGACACCATCATCGCTGCCTTAGCGAGGTCGCGCCTCGCGGTTCACCGGGTCATTTGCCTTTCATCTTCTCTTCGATCTTCTTGTTCACATCGTCCTGGATCTGGTCGATGCTGAAGCTCGCCGGGCGCTGGCTGGGCGGGTAGTCAACGAAGGTCTGCAAGAACCGCGCAGCTTTCTGCGTGCCCTGGAAGAACAGGTAGTCATTCTTCGTCAGCCAGTCGTAATACTGGTCAGACACGATATCGGCCCGCTCATAGGGGTCCATCCGCAGGTTGAACAGCTTGGGCGCTCGCAGACAGGTGAACGGCTCGCTCCACACCGGGAAACCACCCGGTGCGCGCTGCTCGCAGTAGACAACCTTCCAGTCGTTGAAGCGCATGGCCACCAGTTGCGCGTCGTCGTTGAAATAGTAGAACTCGGTGCGTGCGCTCTTGTCGGTCTTGCCGGTCAGGTAATCGAGCTGGTTGTAACCGTCCAGGTGCACCTTGAAGTTCTTGCCAGCCACGTCGGCGCCCTTGAGCAGGCGGTCCTTGATATCGACGTCACCGGCGACGGCCAGCAAGGTCGGGAACCAGTCTAGCCCGGAGAACATCTGGGTGCTCACCGAGTCGGCCTTGATCTTGCCCGGCCAGCGCACCATGGCCGGCACACGGTAGGCGCCCTCCCAGTTGGAGTTCTTCTCGTTGCGGAACGGCGTGGTCGCCGCATCCGGCCATGACCACTGGTTCGGGCCGTTGTCGGTGGTGTAGACGACGACGGTGTTGTCGGCGATCTTCAGGTCATCCAGTGCCTTGAGCAGCTTGCCGACATCGCCGTCGTGCTCAAGCATGCCGTCGGCGTATTCGTTGCCGATCATGCCGCTCTGGTTGCGCATCGACTCGCGCACATGGGTGAAGGCATGCATGCGCGTGGTGTTCATCCACACGAAGAACGGCTTGTCGGCCTTGGCCTGCTTCTCGATGAAATTGATCGCGGCCTGGGTGGTCTCGTCGTCGATGGTCTCCATGCGTTTGCTGGTCAGCGCGCCGGTGTCCTCGATCTTGCCGTCGGCACTGGACTTGATCACCCCGCGCGGGGTGGTGGCCTTGAGGAATTCCGGGTCGTCCTTGGGCCAGTAAGGCCGTTCCGGCTCCTCTTCGGCGTTGAGGTGGTACAGGTTGCCGAAGAACTCGTCGAAACCATGGTTGGTGGGCAGGTACTCATCGCGGTCGCCCAGGTGGTTCTTGCCGAACTGGCCGGTGGCGTAGCCCTGCGCCTTGAGCGCCTGGGCGATGGTCACATCGCGCGCCTGCAGGCCCACCGGCACCCCCGGCATGCCCACCTTGGACAGGCCGGTGCGCTTGGCCACCTGCCCGGTGATGAAGGTCGAGCGCCCGGCGGTGCAGCTGTTCTCGGCGTAATAGTCGGTGAACAGCATGCCCTCCTTGGCGATACGGTCGATGTTGGGCGTCTGGTAGCCGACCACGCCCTTGGAATAGGCACTGATGTTGGTCTGGCCGATGTCATCGCCGAAGATCACCAGGATGTTCGGCTTTTCCGCCGCCCCGGCCAATGTGGCCGTGGTCGCCAGGGCGATGGCGGACCACCAGGTTGTACTGGACTTCATGACGTTGCTCTCCGTTCACGTTGCTGTCGCAAGTCCGCGACTGCGTGCACGAAGGATTCCGACTGCTGGCTGGGACCCAGTGCCCTGCGGTTCCGGTGTGGCATTCACTCCTTGTCGAAGGGATAGACACGGCGCCAGTCGCGAGCCATGTCCACCACGGTCCAACCTTGCCGGTTGGCGATATCCAGCGCCTTGTCCAGGCGCCCTACACTGCTTTGCCGGTCATACGCCCATTCGCGCTTGGCGTCGGTATGGTGCACCAGCCCGGCAAAACGCCGGCCTGGCCCGGCCAGGGTCCATTGCAGCATCTGCAGGTCGCCGTCAGAGTTGCCGAAGGCCAGTACCGGCCGCCGGCCGATCACCGCCTCGATGCTCACCGGCTTGCCTGGGCCGTCGTCGTTGTGCAGCAGCGTGGGCAGCCGCTGGATACTGAGCTGGCCGTCCTTGTCCTGGTACTCGGCAACCAGGGTGGTGCCGATCACCTGTTCGGGGGGAATGCCATAGACCTCCTCGGCGAAGGCGCGCATGAACGCCACCTCGCCGCCCGAGACGATGTAGGTGCGAAAACCCTTGTCACGCAGGTAACCGAGCAGTTCCAGCATCGGCTGGAACACCATCTCGGTGTAGGGCTTGCCGGTCTTGGGGTGTTTGGCACTGGCCAGCCAGCTGCGGCTGCGGGCCAGGAATTGCTCGGTGCTGATGCCCGAGTGGGTGGCCGCGACGATCTTCAGCAGGCCGTCCATGCCCTGCTCCGCCAGCGCCTTGTGGTCGTTGTCCAGCACCGCCTTGAACGGCTGCTGGGTTTTCCATTGCGGATGCTCGGGCGCCAGGCGTCGCACTTCGTCCATGGAGAACAGCACTTCGAAGTACAGCGGTTGCTCACTCCAGAGGGTGCCGTCGTTGTCGAACACGGCAATCCGCTCGGCGGGCGCCACATAATCCTTGCTGCCTTGAACGGTGACAGCCTCGACGAACGCCACGATGGCCTGGCGCGAGGGGCCGTCGCGCCAGGACGGCAAAGGCGCTGCGGCCAGCACCAGGCATGGCAGCAACAACAACAGGCAAAGCACGCTGCGCAGGGCATGGGCGGCTGGGCGCGGCTGCATGTGGGGCTCCTTGCCATGGGCGGATGGCGCGGTGAGTCCGGTTCAGCGGTTGAGAGGCTTCAGACCGCTGCGCTGTGGTTCGCTCGGATGCTGCGCGGGTGGTGTGCGCGGCAAGGCAATCGGCGCTTGTTCAGGCGCCGCCGCCCCCCCGAAACGGGACCTGAAAGAGGCTAGCAAACGATTCTTTATCGCGTCGGGAATTTGCGCCCCGCCACACAGCAATCCTGGCTGGCCACTGCTGCGTCGCACCCACAGGTACAGCGCATCCAGCTTCAGCGGCTGCGCCGCGCATTGTGCACAGGCCTGCCGCCAGGCATAGCCCGGCGAGTCGAGCCAGGCCTGATGACGGCGAGCTTGCCAACGTCGCAAACGCTGCCACAGCGCCTGCCAGCGGGCGCGCAGGCCCCAGCCCAGAGCACCTGCGCCAAGCAACGCGGCCAGCATCAGCAGCCAGTGCCCACCGAACCGAAGCCGGGCTTGATGCCCCATGGCCCGCAGGTCGTCGTTGATGGAGAACGGCGCCTGATACGCACCTGCGGTAGCCTCCAGCGTTACAGCCGGTACCTTGGTCTGGTGTACCTCGCCGCTCGTCGCATCGCGCCACTGATAGGTGATCTCAGGCAACTGGTAGCGCCCGGCGGCGCCGATCACATAGGTCACCGTATCCTCGCGCTCGCCACCCAAGGTCCCGCCGCGGCCGTCGCTCAACGGCTTGACCCCCGGCGTCTGCACGTAGCGCTTGAGCCCGGCGACCTCGGCCAGCACCGGGGCGTGCAACAGCATCGCCTGCGCCCCTGGGGCAACGATACGCAAGCGCCGGGTCACACTGTCGCCCGCCCGCAGTGGCGTATGCGAGCGCTCCACCTGTTGGGTAAAGGTCAATTGCGCCGCCACCGGCTGCGCGCTGTCGGGGTTGCCACTGCCGCCCTCGGCCTCGAACGCCAGCGGCTGGCTGCTGACCGTGAGCGGCCCGCTGGCCGGCCCAGGCTGCACCTGGAACGCCAGGGCCGGGATGTCGAAGTGCCGGGCCGCCTGCGGGGTGATGCGATAGCTGTAGCGCAGGCCGAAGAAACGCTTGCCGTCGATGTCCTGGTTCAGGTGCTGGGCCTCGCCAGTGGGCGGGCTGACCACAGCACCAGGCAGGTCGAGCGCCGGCAGTACCGGTGCATCGGTGAACCAGGTATCGACCAGCAGGTCGATCTCCAGGCTGACCGTGCCGCCGACCATGATCGCGCCCTCCGGCACCAGGCGCTGCACAACGCGCACCTCGGGGTCGGCCGCCAGCGCTGGCAGACACAACAGCCACAGGATCAGCAGGCGTTTCATGGCGTGCCCTCCTCGCCCGGCCGGCGTGCGGCCTGCTGGATCTGGAACTTGCGCTTGAGGAACTGCCCCGGCGAGGTGGCCAGGTTGTCCAGCCACAGCTGGTCGGAGGCCGCCTTGGCGGTGGGCTGCTGTTGCGCCTTGCCGCCCTGCAACGGGGTCTGGTCTTCGATCACCTTGTCGGGCTTTGCGCCGGTGCTCTTCTGTTGTTGGTCCTGATAGTCCTTGAGCAGGGCCTGGGCCAGCGCCAGGTTGGCGGCCGCTTCGGGGAATGCCGGTTGCAACCGCAGCGCCTGCTGGTAGGCGGCAATCGCCTGGGCAAACTGGAACAGCCGCACATGGCTGTTGCCCTGGTAGAAGTAGGCCGGTGCGCTGTCCAGCTGCGCCAGGCTGGCCAGCGCAGCCTTGTAGTCCGACGCTTCATAGGCCGCCACACCTTTCCAGTAAGGGTCATGGAAATGCTCGGCGGCCTGGGCGTAGTGCCCCTGTTCAAAGGCCCAGCGGCCCTGCTGGTCAGCGCTGAAAAAGGCATCGGCCAGTTCGCCCGCCCACACCTGCCCGGGTGCGGCGCCCAACACACAGAGCACGGCAAGGCCGGCCAGCCAGTTCACCCGCCACCCTTTGCGCAGGCCGCCCAGGGCCAGTAACAGCAACGGCCAGCACAGCCAGTAGCCGGCATCCTTCCAGTGCAGCGTGGCACTGTCGCCCGTCACGGCCTGGTAGTGCTGGCGGGCGTGCAGTTCAATCCAGTCCAGGTCGTCGTCGTTCAAGGTCAGGCTGCCCAGCGGCGCATCGGCGGCCTTGGCCAGCCCTTGCAGGCCCTGCTTGTCGAAACGGCCCTGCACGGCATTGCCCCCGGCATCGAGGCGCGGCATGCCCTTGGCGTCGTGCAGCACCCCGCTGTCCTGGCTGCCCACCGCCAGCACCAGCAGCTGCAGGTCGCTGTCGCCCAGGCGCTGGCCGAGGGCCTCGAACTGTGCGGGATCGGCGCCATCGGTCAGCAGCACCAGGGTGCCGGGGCTGTGCTCGGCGTCGAGCAGCCTTAGGGCGATGTCCACCACACCCAGCACGTCCTTGCCGGGCTGGGCGATCAGGTCGCTGGCCAGGGCCTGGATAAAACTGTCGAGCAAGGCCGGGTCGTCGGTGGCCGGCAGCACCAGGTGGGCGCTGCCGGCATAGGCGATCAGCGCGGTCCGGGCCCCGGCCCGGCGTTGCACCAGATCATGCAAGGTGTGGCGCGCGGCGCCCAGGCGGCTGGGGGGCACATCGTCGGCGTCCATCGAGGGCGACAGGTCCACGGCCAGGATCAGCGGCGCGCGGTTGTCGAGAAACGCCGGGATGTCCTGCTGCCAGGTGGGCCCGGCCGCCGCCAGCGCGCCGAGCACCAGCAACGCCGCCAGCAGGTGCACCGGGCGCAGGCGCCGGTCGTCGCGCGGGTGGATCAGCAGGTGCTCGACCAGGTGCGGGGCGATGATCCCGCGCAGTTGCCGCTTGAGGTCGCGCCGGCGCCGCCACAGCAGCGGCAGGCCGAGGCCTGGCAGCATCAGCAACAGCCACCAGGGGCGCAAGAAGTGCAAGGCGCCGAGGTCGATGTCCATGCTCAGGGCTCCTTGGCCGCGGCGGCTCGGGCGCCCAGTAGCGCCAGGCCCTGGCCGAGCAGCAGCACGGCCAGGGCTGCGCCCAGGGGCCAGACGAACAGGTCGCGCCGCGGTTGGTGGCTGAGGGTGGTGACGTCATGCGGGGTGATCTGGTCGAGCGTGGCATATACCTGCTGCAGCGCCGCGCGGTCATCGGCGCGGAAGAACCGCCCGCCGGTGGTCTGCGCGATCACCTGCAAGCTGTGCAGGTCAACCTTATCCTCGCCGGTGGCCGCCGGGTCGCCGATGCCAATGGCGTGCACCACGATGCCGTGCTCTCGGGCCAGCCGCGCGGCATGCTCGGGGGTGATGGCGCTGCCGGTGTCGTTGCCGTCGGTAAGCAGGATCAGCACCTTCTCCCGCTCCTTGGCAGGAGCCAACAACTTGATGGTCAGGCCGATGGCGTCGCCCAGGGCCGTGTTGGGCCCGGCCATGCCGACCCCGGCCTCGTCCAGCAACAGCTGCAGGCTGGCATGGTCGAGGGTCAGCGGCGCCTGGGGGTAGGCGCCGCTGCCGAACAGGATCAGGCCTATGCGGTCGCCCTCACGCTGGGCGATGAAGTCGCGGACCACGGCCTTCACCGCGGTCAATCGGTCACTGCGCTGGCCGTCGGCGCTGCTGTAGTCCTTGGCCTGCATGGATTGGGAGATATCGATGGCCAGCATCAGGTCGCGGCTGGGTTGCACATGGCGGATCGGCTGCTCGACCAGCACCGGGCGCGCACAGGCGACCAGCAGCAACACCCAGGCCAGCCCATTGAGCAGCACCTGCCAGCCACCGGCGTTGACTGTGCTGCTGCCGGGGCCTTGGCCGAGGGCCTGGCGCAGGGCGCTGAAGAACGGCACGCGCAGCGCACTGCGGGCTTCGTGGTAGGGCCTGAGCCAGCGGTAGGCCAGCCATGCCAGCGGCAGCAGCAGGAATACCCAGGGGTAGTCAAAGCGCCACATGGTGCGCCTCGATCCACTGCCGGGTGACGTCAAACAAACGTTGCACGCTGGCGTCGTCCAGCGCGGCAAGCTGTGCATCCGGGGCATAGGCCAGCAGTTGCAGTTGCGCCGCGAAGGTCGCCGGCAGCGGTTGCCGGGCGTGAGTGGCC
Source organism: Pseudomonas sp. GZD-209 (assembly GCF_049310485.1). Lineage (NCBI taxonomy): Bacteria > Pseudomonadati > Pseudomonadota > Gammaproteobacteria > Pseudomonadales > Pseudomonadaceae > Pseudomonas > Pseudomonas sp. GZD-209. The sequence goes on along the minus strand of NZ_JBMOWQ010000086.1, from coordinate 29,087 downwards.
AGGAATTGCTGCCAGGCCTGGCCGCCGAGCGTGCCAACGGCAGGTGCCCCGGGCATCGACAGGGCCACCCGTTTGAGCAGCTCGGGCAGTTCGCGCAAGGCCATCAGCCGATGCTCTGCCGGAGCCGCCGCCAGTTGGTCCAGGCGCAGCAATGCCTCGCGCCGGTAGCGATCACGCCGCCAGCGCCACCCGCGCAGCACCGCCCAGGTCAGCAGGCCGGCCAGCAACAGCCCCAGCAATAGCCCCCAGCCCCAGGTCTGCGGCAGGTAGCTGAACGGCGGCGCGCCCGGCGCCAGCTCTTGTAGCTGGTCGACCGCAGGCGTGCTCATCGCGCCCGCTCCGCCAGCCGCCCGAGCTCCTTGCGCAGTTGCTCCAGGCTGTCATCGCCGGTGCTGATCATCAGCAACGGCACCTGGCTGCGGCGCAGCAGTTCGGCGACCTCGCGCAGGCGCCCGGCCAGGTAATCGCCCAGTGGCCGGCGAACCTGGTTGCGGCCTATGTCCATAGCCACCTGCATGGCGCCCTGGGTCACGGTGAGCCGGCCCTTGTCCGGCAATTGCAGGGCGATGGGGTCATACACCTGTAGCGCAATCACATCGTTGTGCTGACGCAACTGGCGCAGCAGCGCCAGGGTCTGTTCGCCGACCCCGGCGAAATCGCTGATCACGCACACCAGGTGATCGTGCCCGGCGGCGCCGATGCAGGTACGCAGCAACGCGTCCAGGCGCCCGTCATCCGCCAGCGCCTCGCCGTGCGCCGACAACCGGTGATTGGCCCGCACCACCGCCGCGCACAAGGCCTGCACCCGGGCGCGGCTGCGCAGCGGGCGCAGGTGTTCGACACCGGCCTCGCCCAGCACCATGGCACCGACGCGGTCGCCGGCCTGCAGCGCCATCCACGCACACACGGCCGCCAGCTGAGCGGCGGTCACCGACTTGAAGTAGCGCTGCGAGCCAAAGAACATGCTCATGCGCTGGTCCACCAGCAGCAAGGTCGGCCGATCGCGCTCCTCGCTGAAGGTCCGCACGAAAGGTTTGCCGTAGCGTAGCGAGGCGCGCCAGTCGAGATGGCGCAGGTCGTCGCCGGGCACGTAGTGGCGCAGTTCGTCGAAGCTCAGCCCGCGCCCGCGCAGGCGTGAGGCGTGGTTGCCGGACAAGATGCTCGACAGCGGCTGCCGGGCGACGAAGCTCAGGCCCCGGGCACGCGGCTCCAGGGCCATCAGCTCGGCCAGCGAGGCGTAGACGAAGCCATCGGGCGTGCGGCGGGCGGTTGGCATGGCGGCACCCTCAGGCCGGTATGGCGACCTTGTCCAACAGCCGGTCGATCACCTGGTCGGCCCCTACCCCATCGGTGATGGCGTCATAGGACAGTTGCAGGCGATGGCGCAACACCGGGTGCATGGCGGCGCGCACATCGTCCGGCGAGACAAAGTCCTGCCCGTTGAGCCAGGCATGTGCCCGCGCCACCCGGTCCAGGCTGATGCCGCCACGGGGGCTGGCACCGATGCTGATCCAGCGCCCCAGTTCGGCATCGTGTTCTGACGGGTGGCGCGTGGCGTTGACCAGGGCGACCAGGTAGTTGTCGATCGCCGGTGCCACGTGCACCTTGGCCACTTCGCGGCGCGCCGCGAAAATCACCTCCTGGGCCAGGCGCACCGGTTCGCCCGTACTGGCCTGGTCCTCGGCGCGCACCAGCCGCAACACCTGGGCCTCGTCGGCGGGCGCGGGGTAATCGAGTTGCAGCTTCATCAGGAAGCGGTCCATCTGCGCCTCGGGCAACGGGTAGGTGCCCTCCTGCTCGATGGGGTTCTGGGTCGCCAGCACCATGAACAGGCCGGGCATCGGGTAGCACTGGCCGGCCACGGTGATCTGCCGCTCTTCCATGGCTTCGAGCAACGCCGCCTGCACCTTGGCCGGCGCACGGTTGATCTCGTCGGCGAGGATCACGTTGCCGAACAGCGGCCCGGGCTGGAAGCTGATGCGGTTGCCTTCGGCGGTCTGCTGCAGGATCTCGCCACCGGTGATGTCCGAGGGCAGCAGGTCGGGGGTGAACTGGATGCGCCGCATCTGCGCGTCCAGGTGGCTGGCCAGGGCCTTGACCGTGCGGGTCTTGGCCAACCCCGGCAGGCTTTCCAGCAGCACATGGCCGTTGGCGAGCAGCGCCAGGATCACCTGGTGAATGGTGTCGGCCTGGCCGAGTACCTGCTCGGCGACCGACGCTTGCAGTGCTTTGACCTGCTCATGAGTGTCCACATGCCCGCTCCCTGTCCTCGTTTGCGGTCAGGCAACTGTAGTTGCCGTGCCGGTTGACGCAAGATCCCGAAACATTTACTGCGTTTGCCGCCAGTAAGGCTCGATGGCCTGCAGGCGCGGATCGTCCGGCGCCGCCGCGCGCATGCGCTGCACGTAACCGAAGGCGGCTTCGCGTTCGCCGGCCAGGGCATGCAGGTAGATCAACGAATACAGCAGGTCGGCGTCGTCCGGCGACTGCGCAAGGCCGCTGCGCAATGCCTGCAAGGCTTCGTCACGGCGGTTCAGGCGCGATAGCAGCAGGCCCTGGTTGTAGCGGATCCGCGCATTGCCCGGCAGCGCCGTGGCGGCTTGGTCCATCCATTCCAGGCCCTCCTCGTTGCGGCCGTGCTCGACCAGCAGCAGGGCCAACATGTACGCCAGGTTGCCGCGGTCGGTCGGCGGCATCTTGTCCAATCCCGCCCCCTCGCGCAGCAGCGCCTCGGCTTCTGTGGGGCGATTGGCGGCGCTGGCCAGGGTCACCAGGTTGATCCGCGCCGGGACGAAATACGGGTCCATGCGCAGGGCCTGCCGGTAATGCGCCATCGCCTCCTCGTCACGCCCCTGGCGCGATAGCAGCACCGCCAGGTTCAAGCGCCCGCCCGGCAGGTCGGCATTACCGCGCAGGCGCTGCTCATAGTCGCCGAGCAGGGCCTTGAAACTGGCCTGCTGGGCCTCGGGCAGCTGCGCCGGCGTGATATCGGCCATGGCCCGCACGGCTTCATCGCGCACCGCCAGGCGCGGATCGGCCAGTAACGGCAACAAAGGCTTGAGCCGCTCCTCGGCAGGCAGGCTGCTGAACCCGGCCACGGCATAGGCACGGATCAGCGGGTCGGCATCCTGCAAGGCCCAGCGCAGGTTGCTGACGGCGCCTGGCCCGAGGTCCGCCAACTGGTCGGCGGCGGTGGCGCGGACGATGGCCGGGTTGGCCTTGTCGGCCAGCAGATAGCCCAGGCGGCTCATGGCTGTGCCCGGGTCCTCGCGCACGCCTTGCAGCGCCTGCCCGTAATGGGCCGGTCGTTGCGGCGTGCCGTACCACTGGTCGATGGCGCTGGCGGCCCAGGCCGGCGCGCGGTCCGTGTGGCAGGCCGTGCAGGCGTCCGGGCTGCCGGTCTGGGCGGCAAGGTCCGGGCGCGGGATGCGCAGGCTGTGGTCGCGGCGCGGGTCGACCACCATGTAGGTCTTGCTCGGCATATGGCAGCTCACGCACTGCGCGCCAGGCGAGCCTGCGGCGTGATGGTGGTGCGCCGGGCTGTCGTAGTCCTTCGCCTGCAAGCCGGCGAAGCGCGCGGTGTTGGGCTGGGTGTTGTGGCACTGCAGGCACAGGCCGTTGCCTTCGATGCGCACCTTGGTGGTGTGCGGGTTGTGGCAATCGGTACAGCCGACCCCGGCGGCGTACATCCGGCTTTGGCTGAACGAGCCGAACTCGTAGACCTCGCCGTCGATTTGCCCGTCTGCATGATAAAGGCCGCTGCGCAAGGTGGCGGGCAGGCTCTGGTCAAGCTGCGGATGGCCGGGCGTCTGGCCGTTGCCCAGGGTTTGCCGACGGCTGTGGCAAAACGCGCACTGCTCGACCTGGCCCTTGCTGCCGAGCGCCTTGAAGTCGACGAGCAGCCCTTTACCCGGCTGATTGCCGGCGGGCGTTGCACTGGCCCAGTCGACATGCGCCTGGCCGGGGCCATGGCAGCCCTGGCAGCCCACGGTCGGCTCCTGCCAGGTGCTGGCGAAGCTGTCCTGCTGGTCGTTGTAGTGCTTGAGCAGCCGCGTGGAATGGCAGTCGGCGCACATGGCGTTCCAGTTCTGGTAGCGGCCGGTCCAGTGCAGCGGGTCGTCGAGGGTGAAGCGCTGGCCGGGGTACAGGGAGAACCAGCGTTGCCCGCCCTGGGCCTGGGGCCTGCTGTCCCAGGCGATGGTCAGCGCCTGCAGGCGCCCCCGGGGCAGCGCCACCAGGTATTGCTGCAATGGCTGATGGCCGAAGGTATAGAGGATGCGCAGGTCCGCAGGCTTGCCGTCCTCGCCCTCGATGTTGACGTAATAGGCCTCAGCCTTGCGGTAGAACCGCGCCTTGACGCCATCCTGGTCGAAGCGCACGTCGTCGAAGTTGCCCAATACATTGCCCGCCGCGGCCTCGCGCAGCGCCCAGGCATGGTCCGAATGCTGCCACTGCCCGGCCTGTTCGGCATGGCAGCCCTGGCAGCTCTCGGGCTTGGCGTAGCCTTCACGGTCCTTGGCCGCTGCCGGCAACTGGCCGACCTCGCTCCCCGTCGCTGAGGTGCCCATGACCAACAACGCCAGCAGCACCCCGTACCGTGCCAGCAAACGCATCCCTGTTGCCCCCATCGTCCGGCTCCACAGTCAGGTCCAGTCGCCCTTTGCGGGCTGTCGTATCGGGTGTTAAAGGTTCAGCTGGCGAACGCCACGATAATCGGCCCGCATACCGCCAGCAGCACGTTGGAGATCGCGTAGCAGACCGTGAAACCGATCACCGGCGTATGGCTGCCGGACATCTCGATGACCTTGTTCATAGAGGCCGCCTCGGTCTGTGCGCCGGCCAGCGCGCCGAGCAGGATCAGCGGGTGCAGGCGCAGCACGTAGCGCCCGAAATACAGGGCCACCAGCGGTGGCAGCAAGGTAACCAGCATGCCCGACAACAACAGTGCCAAGCCCTGCTCGCGCATGGCCTCGAAGGCCGCCGGCCCCGCCAGCAAGCCCACCACCGCGCCAAACGCAGTCAGGCCGAACTCGGAGAATGCCCATTGCGCCGCCGGTGGCAGGCCGCCAATGTCCGGGTGGCGTGAGTTGTACCAGCCGATCAGCAGGCCCGTCAGCAGCACCCCGCCACCGATGCCCAGCTCCACCGGGATCATGCCGATATGGGTCGAAAGCATGCCCAGCAGCGCGCCGCCGACCATGCCCAGGCTGTGCACGGCGATGTCCGATTTGTGCGTGCGCTCGCGTATGCGCCCCAATGCGCCCGCCAGCGCCTCGACACTGGCCGTGCGCCCGGTCAGGGCAATCACGTCGCCGCGCCGCAGCACGGTATTGGCCAGCAGCGGCAGCTCCAGGCCCTGGCGGCTGACGCTGTCGATGAAGCAGCCCATGCGCCCTGCCCCGGCCAGTTGCTGGCGGATCTGGCGCACGGTCTTGCCATGAAAGGCCCGCGCGGTGAGGACGATATCGGCCGACCGGGTCGGGAATGACAGTGGCCGCGGGTCGTCGACCTCCGGCCCGACCATCGACGCCAGGCCCCCGACCGCCTCGCGCAAGGCATAGATGCCGAGGATGTCACCGGCCTGCAGCACCAGGGCGGGGTCGCGTTCGAGCACCTGATCGCCGCGCACCACCCGCTCCACGCTCAACGAAGGGTGCAGGCGTTCGATCGCGGCAATGCTCGAGCCGGCCAGCCCGGCGGCCTGCAGGCGATGGGCGCGGACAACGATGCGCGTGTAGGGAATGCTCAACGCGTCGTCCTGATTGTCGATCCCCAGCTCCGCCTCCAGCGCACGGGCCGCTTCGCGCAGGTCGACCCGCAACAGCCAGGGGGCGATGGTGCCGACGAACACGATCAAGCCGACGGTGCCGAACAGGTAGGTGATGGCGTAGGCGATGGCCATGTGGCTGTTGAGCTGCGCCTTGTCCGCCTCGGCCAGTGGCAGGTGGGCGATGGCGCTGCTGGCCGTGCCCATGATCGCCGTGTCGGTGAGCGCGCCGGCGCCAAGGCCCGCCGTGAAGCCGGCGTCGAAGTGGAAGACCAGGTTCATCAGCAGGATGCTACCCAGTGCCACCAGGCAGAGCACCGCCGAAAACAGCACCAGCTTGAGCGTGCCGGCGTTGAGGCTGCCGAAGAACTCCGGCCCGCTCTTGAAGCCGACCGCGTAGATGAACAGCACGAAGAACACCGATTTCAGTGCCTGCGGCACCTCCAGGCCGATCTGGCCGATCAGCAGGCCCATCAGCAGCGCCCCGGCCACCGAGCCCAGGTGGAAGCTGCCCAGCCGCACCCGGCCCAGCAACATGCCCAGGGCAATGGCGAGGAACACCGCGATTTCCGGGCTCGAACGCAGTGCCGCAAGCAGGAAGTCGATCATCGCTGCGTGTCCCTGGGCTCAGCCGCCGGCGCGCTGTACCACTGCTCCTTGGGCACCACCTTCTCTTGCGCAGGGTCCCCCAGGTAGTGCGGCGACATGATCTGCACGCCGAACTCGTTGAACACATCCTGGATATTGGCGTGCAACAGCGTCAGCAGCTCGGCCCGCGGCCGGGGCTCGCTGGGCACGGCCTGGGCCACCAGGCGGTACTCGGGGTAGAAGTCCGACAAGGCGGTCTGGAACACTTGCGGGCGGGGTGAGTCGAGCACCCCATCGGTGCGCCGCGCCGCTTCCAGCAGCATCGCCTCGACCTGGCGCCAGGGCGTGTCGTAGCCAATCGTCACCGTGGTGTCGACCACATAGCCCTGGCCCTGCACCACTCGCGAGTAGTTCTTGGTCACCGCGCCGGTAATCATCGAGTTGGGCAGCGTCAGCACCTCGCCCAGCCCGGTGCGGATGGTGGTGGTGAACATGCCCAGTTCGGTCACCGTGCCCTCGTGCTCGCCAATGCGCACGTACTCCCCGGGCCGCAGGGTGCGGGTATAGGTGAGGATGAGCCCGGCGGCGGCCTGGCCGACCACACTGGTGGCGCCCAGCGAGATCATCAGGCCAATCAGCACCGACAAGCCCTTGAACGCTTCGGTGTCGGCGCCCGGCAGGTACGGGTAGGCCATGGCCAGGGCGAACAGCCAGATCGCCAGCGAAGTCAGCCGGGTGGTGGGCTGCAGGGTTTCCTGGGTCAGCCAGCTGATCGAGCCCGGCCGCGCCAGGCGCTCGAGCAGGCGCTTGCTGAAGGCGCTGATGCCACGGGCGATGAAGAAGATCAGCAAGGCGATCAGCAACCCCGGGATTGCGTCGACGATGCCCGTCAGCACATGACGCAGCAGCCCCAGCAGGTACAGGTTCAGGCTTTCGCCCCAGGGCCGGGTGTAGGGGAAGCGCTGCAGGACGAAGCTCAGCCATTCGTAGGTCAGCAACAGCACCAGGGTCCAGCGCACCAGGGCCAGCAGGCGCCGCAACAGCGGGTACAGGTTGCTGGAATCGACCAGCTGCGTGTGGCCGATGCGCAAGGCACTGGCGTGTTTGCGCACGCGCTTGGGCAGCCAGGACAAGGCCTTGTGGTGCAGCCATGCGCAGAGCTTGACCAGCAGGATATACACCAGCGTGGCGGCGGCGCTCAGCCCGGCAGCGGTCAGCAGAAAACGCGGGCTGCGGGCCTGCTGCGCCTCGTCGACCACCTGGCGCAGGCGTTGCGCGGCGGCCTCGGCGCCCTGCCGGGTATCGAGGTCGGTGCCGATCAGGTCCTTGGGCGAGACGATGAAGGCCCGGCGGTCGCCCAGCAGCACCAGGAAACTGTCCTGGACGGTGTCCAGGCTGACCGTGCTGTCCACGCCTTCATCCAACCGCTCATTGATCACCGCCTCGGCACGCCGGGCTCTGGCGGCAGGCGCTTCGCCCAGCACGGTGGCATGGAACACCATGATGCTGCGGTTGGCGACCTTGAGTTCGGCAGGCTCGGCCGCCGCCACGCTGGCCTGCTCGTTGGCCTGGCTGGTCAGGCTGATCAACAGCAGCGCGAGCAGACAGCACCCTGCGACGATTCGCTTAGCCATGGGCTCCCTCGCTCGATCACGCGTTGCCAACGGCCGGCCCCTGCTCAACCCACTGCCAGAACAGCATGTAGCCGATGGCCAGGATGACCGGGCCGATGAACAAGCCAATGATGCCTTCGGCGACCATGCCCCCCAGCGCTCCGATCAGCACCACCGGCATCGGCACATTCACCCCGCGCCCCAGCAACAGGGGCTTGAGCACGTTGTCGACCATACCGGCCAGCACGCTGTACACGGCAAACACCACGGCACCGACACTGGCGCCTTCGGTAAAGAACACAAAGGCCACCACCGGCAGCGTGATCAGCAACACCGGTAACTGCATGATGCCCAGCAGCAGCACCAGAATGGCCAGCAGGCCGGCGCCGGGGATGCCCATGAACACGAAACCGAGCCCCACCAGCAGCATCTGGATGAAGGCGATGCCGACCACGCCCTGGGCCACCGCGCGAATGGTCGCGGTGCACAGCTCGGCAATCAGAGGGCCGCGTTCGGCGCCGGAGATGCGCGTGGCGATTTGCACCGCGCTGCGCTCACCGTTGTCGCCAAAGGCCATGACCACGCCCGACAGGATCAACGCGCCGATGAACAACAAGAAACCGGTGCCAACCCCGGCCAGCTTGCTCAGCACTACCATGCCGATGCCTTTGAGGTGCGGGGTGACGGTCTGGATCAGGCTGGTGGCATCGGTGGCCGCCTGTTGCCAGAAGCCATACAGCGGCGGCCCCACCAGCGGCCAGGTGGCCACCGCCGGGTTGGCCTGCGGCACATGCCAGGCCCCGCTCTTGAACAGCTCCATCGCCGCGGACACTGACGCGGCGATGGAATCGCCCAGCAGGTAGATCGGCACCATCAGGATCAGCAGCGTGACCAGGATGATCAGGCTGGCCGCATGCCCGCTTTTCAAGCCAAGCCTGGCGCGCAAACGCCCATGTAGCGGGTAGAAGGTGATGGCCAGGATCACCGCCCAGAGCATCAGGCTCAGAAACGGGCGGAACACCGCAAAGCAGGTGACCACCAGCGCGGCCACCAGGCCTGCGCGTATCAGCACGTCCAGCAACGCCCGGGACAGCTTGAGCTCGTTAGGCAAAGGCAACATGGGCCACACCTCCTGGTCAGTGGCGGGGCAACGCCCGCCACGGGTATCCAGCAGCCTAGTACGGCACCGGCAAGTCGCAAACGGCGACAGGGCGCAGGATAAATTGCGTCTTCTGGCATCAGATCAATGCACTGCAATATCAATCCGGTATCATCCGCGCCATTCAACCGTTCGTTTAATAGTGGAGTCGTGCGTGATGAAAGTTCTGACGTTGTTCGGCACCCGCCCAGAAGCCATCAAGATGGCGCCATTGGTCAAGGTCCTGGCCCGGACCGAGGGTATCGAAAGCATCGTCTGCAGCACCGGCCAGCACCGGCAGATGCTCGACCAGGTGTTGCAGCTGTTTGCCGTGCCGGTCGACCACGACCTCGATGTGATGGTCCCGGGGCAAACCCTCAATGGCCTGTTCGCCCGCCTGATGACCCGCATCGACGCCCTGCTCGACGAACTCAAGCCTGATTGCGTGCTGGTGCACGGCGACACCACTACCGCCGCCGCCTGCAGCATGGCCGCGTTCCACCGCGGTATCGCCATCGGCCATGTCGAGGCCGGCCTGCGCACCGGCGACCTGGCCCAGCCGTTCCCCGAGGAAATGAACCGCCGCGTGGTGGACGTGATGGCCCGCTGGCTGTTCGCCCCCACCGTCACCTCGCGCAACAACCTGTTGCAGGAGAACCTGCAGGGGCAGATCCACATTACCGGCAACACCGTGATCGACGCGCTGGACCTGATCCTGCAGAAGCTCGACCGCGAACCCGAGATCGGCGAAGGCTTCGCCAGCCGCTACCCGTGGCTCGACGCCAGCCGCCGGCTGATCCTGGTCACCGGCCACCGCCGGGAGAACTTCGGCGACGGTTTCCGGCAGATCTGCCAGGCCCTGGGCGAACTGGCCAAGCGCGACGATGTGCAGATCGTCTACCCGGTGCACCTCAACCCGCAGGTGCGCGATGTGGTCATGACGGTGCTCGGCGACAACCCCAACGTGCAGCTGATCGACCCGCTGGACTACCTGGAGTTCGTCTGGTTCATGCAGCGCGCCCACCTGGTGCTGACCGACTCCGGCGGCGTGCAGGAAGAAGCCCCGCACCTGGGCAAGCCGGTACTGGTCATGCGCAACACCACCGAGCGCCCGGAAGCCGTGGCCGCCGGCACGGTCAAGCTGGTGGGCACCGACAGTACCCGGATCGTCCAGGCGGTGCAGGCCATGCTGGATGATCACGCGCTCTATGCCCAGGTGGCGCGCAGCGTCAACCCTTATGGCGACGGCAACGCCAGCGAGCGCATCGTCAATGCCCTGCTCGGGCGCCCGTTCACGCCCTTCCAGGTGCGCTGAATGGCGCATAAGCGTCAATAAAACGGCGACGTCATTTGCTCTGACGTCGCCGGTCGAATTTTCTTACAAAAAAGCATCAAAATATTGACATGGGCACTTTGATATTAGAGAGTACGCATCCGATGTCTTGACGAAGTGGCATCGCGCTCGAACGACCGTTTGACAGCGTTCGCTTCCCCCATCGTCACTGATTACCCGAATAGCCACGCGAAGACCTGCGCCTTAAAAAGCCTGTCGGCGCACACGTTTGCACGCCTGCGATGCGCTGCCAACGCCACTGAACCTTCAAGGACTAGATCGTTGAGCCACACGACTCGCCGCTTGCAGTTCGCCGTTCTGGGCACTGCCCTTACCTCCCCGATCCTCGCCCATGCCACCCCTGCCAGCGATGCCTTGCAAGCGCTGATGGCCCAGGATTGGGTGTCCCGCAGCGTTTCGCTCAAGGACCTGGGCATCACCAACCCAGTGGTGCTCGACCAGGCCGACAACCGCCAGGCGTTCTTCCTGCCGGTGCCCAAGGGCGTGGCGATCAGCGATGCGCAGATCGAACTCAAGGGCCAGTTCATCAAGGGTGAAGAGCAGCCCGCCACCCTGCGCCTGGCCGTCGATGGCCAGCCGCGCGTGGCCGAACGCGTCAACCGCGCCGAGGGCGACCTCAGCCGCACCCTGGCAGTGGACAGCGGCAAACACACCAGTGGCTTCGTCAATTTCAGCCTGGACTGGAGCTCACCGGTTTCGGAGGACTTCTGCGCCCCGCCACGGGCCACCGCCAACGTGCTGACCCTGTCGCCACAGACGCGCCTGAGCTACCGCTATTCGATGTCGGCCCTGGGCAGCCTGGCTGAAGCCTGGAGCAGCCTGCCGGGTGAGCCGGTGATTCTGGTCGCGGCCGGCGCGCTCGAGCGCAACAGCTTCGACAGCGCCTGGCGCCTGGGCGTGGCCCTGGAGCGCAGCGCCCGCCGCGCCCAGGTACGTGCCTTGCCGCAAGTCGGCGACAGCGTGTCGCTGGCCGGCATCGAAGTGCCAGCGGCCCTGGCGAAAGTCCCGGCCTTCGCCGCCCTGACCGGCCAGGCCAACCACACCCTGGCCAGCCCGGCCGAGCTGGGTGCCCTGCTGCTGCTCGATGCCCCGGCGATCCGCGCCGACCTGGCCATCGCCGACAGCGCGCTGGTGGCACAGCTCAACACTGCCCTGGACGCCCTGGCACAACAGCTGCAGGACGACCAGGCCGCCCTCGCCGCCCTGGCGCAATGGCGCAAACAAAAGGCCAGCCTGGCCACAGGCGCCCTGCCCAGCCAGCAACTGCAACTGCTTAGCCTGGGCCGCCAAGCCCTGGTGGCCGTGGCTGCCGACGCCGGCGCCAAGGCCGCCGGCGTGTTCGACGCGAGCTGGCGCAATGTGCTGGTGTCGCGCGAGGCGCAGGTCAAGCAAGTGGGTGACGCGCTGCGCAACGATCACGGCCATCTGCGCCTGAGCGCCCTGGGCGGCAACTTCGGCACCTTCGATGTGGTCAGCCGTGGCGAGTGGACTGCCACCTTCCCGCTCAGCGCCGTGTCGAACAACGGCCGCATGCCGGGGGAACTGAACCTCGACCTCGCCGCCGCGCCGGGCGCCTCGCCTACCCCGCCGGTCGCCTCGGTGATCTGGAACAACGTGCTGCTCAACGCCGCGCAACTGGATGCCGATGGCAGCCCCGAGCGATTGAAGGCGCGCATCCCGGGCTACGCCCTGGGCGTCACCAATACCGTGCAGGTGCGCTTCCAGCGCCAGCCAAGCTCGCCAAACTGCGCCGAGATCCCTCAGGCCTACCCGGTCAACGTGCTGCCCAGCAGCTACCTGAGCTCGGCTGACGCCGAACCCGACGGGACCTTCATCGGCCTGCTGCCGCTGCTGGCCGGCAAACCCCAGGTGATCGTCGACCAGGCCGTCCTGCAAACGCCGGTGGCCAACCTGGGCAAACTGATCCGCCTGGCCAGCGCCGCCTCGCTGTCGCCGGTCAACGCCGAGCTGGTGCTGGCCGACGGCAAGGCAGACGTCGCGCCGTCGCGGCCGTTCCTGGCCGTGGATGTACAGCTGCCCGGCGCCAAGCCGCTGCTGGGCGTCGCCGAGCTGCAGCGCCTGCAGGCCCAGGGCAACCAGCAACTGGCCCTCGACCTGCAGGGGCCGCAAGGCCTGGGCACCTTGTCGGTGGTCGATTCCAGCGGCCAGCACGGCGTGCTCTGGAACAGCCTGGGCAACCCGGCCATGGTGCCGCAGGTGCCGTTCCTGCTGACCCAGGGCAATGCCGTGGTGATTGGCGAGCAAGGCCCGTTGACCTGGGTCGACACCACCGACCCGGAACTCAACCTGGCCGGCACGCCGTTCCACCAGTGGCGCAAGCAACTGGTGTGGGCGTTGCCCACCCTGTCCGGCGTCGTCCTGCTGCTGGTGCTGCTGGGTGTAGTCGCCCGTCGGCTGCGTTTGAAGCACAAAGGCAAGTAAGCCGGGGTTAGCGCGCATGTTCTCACTCTATTGGCCGTACCTGCTGGCGGAGTATTACCGGGGGCTGGAGATCGTCACCGCCGTCGTCGGTGTGCTGATCCTGCTGTCCAGCCTCGATGACTTGTTCATCGATGCCTGGTACTGGGTGCGCCAGACGTACCGCAAGCTGCTGATCCGCCGCAAGCGCTACCAGGCGCTGACGGTGGAGCAACTGCGCGCCAAGCCCGAGCAGCCGCTGGCGATCATGATCCCGGCGTGGCTGGAGTACGACGTGATCGCGCCGATGCTGGAGAACATGGTCGGCTCGCTGGACTACAAGAACTACTACATCTTCGTCGGCACCTACTGCAACGACCAGCGCACCATCGACGAGGTGGAGCGCATGCGCCGGCGTTACAAGCAGTTGATCCGGGTCGAAGTGCCCCATGACGGCCCGACCTGCAAGGCCGACTGCCTGAACTGGATCATCCAGGCGATCTTCGCCCAGGACGCGCGCATGCCCGAGCCCTTCGCCGGGATGATCCTGCACGACAGCGAAGACGTGCTGCACCGCCTGGAGCTGCACTACTTCAACTACCTGCTGCCACGCATCGACTTCGTCCAGCTGCCGGTCACCTCCCTGGAGCGTGACTGGTACGAGCTGGTGGCCGGCACCTACATGGACGAGTTCGCCGAATGGCACACCAAGGACCTGGTGGTGCGCGAGAGCATGTCGCGCATGGTGCCCTCGGCCGGCGTCGGCACCTGCTTCTCGCGCAAGGCGCTGCTGGAGCTGTCGGCCGAGACCAACAACCAGCCGTTCAACACCGACACCCTCACCGAGGACTACGACATCGGCGCACGCCTGGCGCGGCGCGGCATGAAGCAGATCTTCGGCAAGTTCCCGGTGGACTACGTGGCCAAGCGCACCACCTGGTTCGGCAACGGCAGGGAAAAGATGGTCGCCGTACACATGCCCCTGGGCGTGCGTGAGTATTTCCCCGACACCTTCCGCACTGCCTACCGGCAAAAGGCCCGCTGGACCCTGGGCATCGGCCTGCAAGGCTGGAGCCAGGTGGGCTGGGAAGGCTCGCTGGCGACCAAGTACCTGCTGTTCCGCGACCGCAAGGGCCTGATCACCTCGTTCGTCGCCATCCTCGCCTACGTGTTGCTGTTCCAGCACCTGATCTTCCTGGGGATCAGCGCCACCGGCCACTGGAAGGTGTTCTTCCCGTCGGTGTTCTCGCCCAACAGCCTGCTGCTCGACCTGATGTGGGCCAACACCCTGGCCCTGAGCCTGCGTATCCTGCAGCGCGCGTACTTCGTCGGCCGCCTGTATGGCTGGGAGCACGCCCTGTTGTCGGGGCCGCGAATGATCATCGGCAACTTCATCAATGCCATGGCCGCGGCACGCGCCTGGCGCCTGTACCTGGGCTACCTGTTCCTGGGCAAGAAGCTGGTCTGGGACAAGACCATGCACGACTTCCCCTCGGCCGACCAGTTGCACCAGCAGCGCATGCGCCTTGGCGAACTGCTGCTGTCGTGGCGCGCCATCGACGACGATATCCTGGCCCAGGCCCTCAAAGCCCAGGCCGAAGAACACAAGCCGCTGGGGCAGATCCTGCTCGAGCACGGCTACCTGGATGCGGACACGCTCAACGAGGCCATCCTGTTCCAGCAGGAAAACGGCGAGCCCGCAGCGTCCATCCCCGAAACCACACCCGCTACGGCGGCGAAGAAGACCCAGGCTGCCGCACTGACATGACCCCTGCTCGCCCCGCCATCCTGTTGTTCGGTGCCTGGCTTGCCTGCGCCAACCTGCCCACCGCCCTGGCCGCCGAGGTGCCGCTTGAAGGCGTGGCCTGGGAACAGGCCGACCAGGCCTATCGCAGCTACCAGTCGGGGCGCTACCGCGATGCCCTGCAACAGGTGGATGCTGCCCTCAAGCTGCGCCCGGACGTGGCCCGGCTGAACCTGCTCAAGGTCTACACCCTGCAGAAGCTCGGCCGCCGTAACGAAGCCCGCCAGGCTGCGCAAAGCGCGCTCAAGCGCGGCGTGCGCGACCCCGGCCTGCAGGCGGCGGTGACCAACCTGCAGCAAAATGCCCCGGCCGCCAGCGGCCCGGCCCCTTCGGCGGCTTACCAGCGTGGTTTCCCGCTGGCGACCAAGGCCTACGCGGCCTACAACGCCGGTGACATGGCCGCCGCCGAGCGCGATGGCGAGCGGGCGTTCCGCACCGACCCAAGCCAAGGTGCCTGGGCCCTGCTCTGGCTCGACAGCCTGGAGGCGCAGCAACGCTGGGCCGAGGCCGCCACCGCCGCCGGCACCGCGATCAGCCTGGGCGCCCCCAACACCAGCGACCTGGAAGCCCGCCGCCAGACCCTGAACCGACGCATGGCCGTGCGCCCGGCCGAGCAGGCCTATCAGGCGCTGATCGCCAACCGCCCCGGCGATGCCGTGCCGCTGGCCCGCGAAGCCGTGCGCCTGGCGCCGGACATCGCCAGCCACCGCCTGCTGCTGGTGACCGTGCTGCTGCTGGACAACCAGCCCGCCGCCGCCGAGCAGGCCGCCAACCAAGCGCTCGAAGCCGATGACGAAAGCACCGTGATGCTGGTGATGCGCGGCTACCTGCGCCAGTACCAGGGCAACGCCCAGGCGGCCGACAGCGACTTCGACAGCGCCCTGGCCCAGGACTGGCTAGACGAGGAGCAACTGCGCAACGTGCGCCTGATCGCCATCGACGCGGCCCTGGCCGGCGGTGACAAGGCCCGCGCCACGACCCTGCTGGCACCCATGGACGCCACTGACGAGGCCGTAGCCAAACGCCAGCAGGCCCTGGCCGACGCTCGCACCCCGGCCACCGCGCTGAACCTGAGCACCTACCCGGCGCCGCGCCAGTCGTGCCAGGACACCCCCTACGGCACCCAGTGCGAACTGCTGCCCGCCGATGCCGGCGGCGCGGCCGGCCCGGCCTCCGAGGCCTATGCCGCCTACGCCCGCCAGGATTACCAGGAAGCGATCGCCCAGGCGCGCAAGGCCGTCGAACAGGACCCGGACAACCTCGAGTTCCAGCGCCTGCTCACCACCGCCCTGGCCGCTGGCAACCCGCAGCAGGCCGCCGAAGCCGAGCAGCGCCTGAGCGACGCCATCGCCCGTACCCCAAGCGACGCCGAGCTGCTGATGCAGCGCGGCTACCTGCGCATGCGCACCGCCCAGCCCGCCCGCGCCCGTGAGGACTTCCGCGCCGCCCGCGACACCGGCAAGGCACCGAAGACCGTGGTGCTCGACGAGGCCTATGCGCTGTCGGCCATGGGTGAAAAACCGGCCGCCGTTCGCCAGCTCAAGCACGCCATCGACATGGACGATGCCGGTACCCTGCAGCTGGATGAACAGCAGCGCCACAACACCCGCAGCGCCATCACCGCCTATGACCGCGAATGGGGTGCCACCGTGACCGCCAGCTACCGCGGCGCGCGCCCGAGCACCACCATCGCCAACGCCGGGCAAAGCTCGGCCGGCGACTCGATCTTCAGCACCGCCGAGCTGTACTGGCGGCCCAGCCAGTTCAATGACCAGAACGGCGTGCTGGAGGTTTACGGGCGGATGAGCAATACCCTGTGGGATGAAGGTGGCCGCTTCAAATCGGCCGGTGCAATCGACCCTTGCAGCCACCAGGCACTGGACGACAACGGTTCGACCGATTCGAAATCAGTCAGTGGCTTCCCCAGCACCATTGCTTCCCTGGGCATGCGTTATTCGCTTTCCGATACCGGTTTCACGTTCGGCCTCGAACGGCGCTTCCTGGTCGGTTCGGCGACCCGCGAAGGCACCGCGAACCCCGGCAAGAACAGCGTGCGCTGTGAGTTTCAACAAACCGTTCAGGATGCCAACACACTGAACCAAGACCCGGCAGCACGTATCAACGGCGCCTTGATGACTTACAAACTCAAGGACGACAGCGCCGGCGGCTGGCTAGCCTATGCAACCTACGGTTTCTACCGTGGCACCGAACTGCGCATGGAGCGCAGTTGGTGGACCGTGGATGCTTATTCGCAATTGGGTTATTCGCTGGAAGACAACGCCGCGAAGTACACGCTGTACGACGTTGACAACGAAGGCTCGCGTACCCGAGCGCTGGGCACGGCCGATGGCCAACTACTGCGCAAACAGCTGTTCCTCAGCAACGAGGTTCGCCTGGGGCGCAGCTTCCGGCTGACCGAGATTTCGCCAAACCTGGTGCTCTTCCCGCATGTGGTTGGCGCTGCCGACTGGATCTGGCAGAAAGACGAAGTGACCGACCTCAAGGGCAAAAGCGGCCTGCTGGCCGATATCGACAGCGGCAAATACTCCATGACCCGCGATCAGAGCTCCTGGTCCATGGCCGCCGGCCCTGGCGTCGCCCTGCGCTACTACTTCCGTGAAGACCATTACCATACGCCCCGCTCCTACCTGGACTGGACGGCCCAATACCGCTTCGCCATTGGCGGCGGTGCCTCCGACCGGGCCGAGGGCCTGTTCATGAACCTGACTCTGTCGTATTGAGGACCCCCGCCATGCTGCCGTCTTCTGTGCTCACCCGCTCTTTCAAAGGCCTCGCCGCCAGCCTGCTGGCCGCAAGCATCGGTTTTGCCGTGCCCGCCGCCCAGGCCGATGACTCGTCGATCGTGCTGCGTGGCAACGACGGCTGGCTGTTCCCTGGCTGGGGCAGCCTCACCGAGGTCGACAGCCGCGGCATCGAAGCTTCCACCGCGCTGATCAAGGACGCCCAGCAGGCCCTGGCCGCGCGCGGCGTGCAGTTGCAAGTGCTGGTGCTGCCCGACAAGACCCGCTTCTACCAGGACAAGCTGCCCGCCGGCAAAGCCCTGAGCCCTGCCGTGCAGCAGCGCTACCAGACCATCCTGGCCAGCCTGCGCAAGGCCGGCATCAGCGCCATCGACGACGAGGCCGTGCTGCGCCAGCTCAAGGACGGCGGCAAGGACGTGTTCTACCGCACCGACCAGCACTGGACCCAGGCCGCCGCCGACGCCACGGCGCAAGCCACCGCCGAGCAGGCCCGCCGCGATGTGCCGGCGCTCAAGGGCACCGCCGGCAGTGGCATGCAGCTGGGCAGCGAGTTCAAAGAACGCCGCTACGGCGACCTGGCCGAGCGCTTCCTCACCCCCGAGCAGCGCAAGCAGACCGGCCGCGAAACCTTCACCGTGCGCCGTCAGGCTGCGGCCAACGGCCTGCTCGACGACGCCCCGGCGCCGCTGCACGTGACCGGCCACAGCATGGTGCAGCCGTACTTCGGCTTCCCGCAAAAACTGTCCAACAGCATCGACCGCCCAGTGTCGGTGAACTGGAAGCCCGGCAACGTCGGCCAGTGGATCATGCTGCTGGAGTACCTGGAGTCGGCGGACTTCAAGCGCAATCCGCCGCAAGTGCTGGTGTGGCAGATGTTCGAGCCCACCTACGCCCAGGGCCCCCAGGCCAGCGGCCTGTGGGACAACGCCTCGATCATGAGCGCCGACAGCTGGCGCCAGCGCCTGCGCGCCGCTGCCGGAAAGTGAGCCATGGCTGAACAGGCGAGCCCCGTCACCCCTTCGCACCGTGGCTACACCGCCGCGGTGATCGGCCTGTTGCTGCTGGCCCAGGCCTGCGGCCTGTGGCTGCTGTTCAACAGCAAGCTCGATGCCGCGCAGCTGCAGCCGGCGGCCTGGTTCGACGGCGAGGCCGGCAAGGCCCTGGGTGATGCGTTGCAACCCGAGCTGCAAAAAAACGCCGACACCCTGAGCGCGGCTGTGCGCTATCGCCTGCTCGGCGACCTCGGCGATCAGGTGGTACAGGGTTGCCCGGGCTGGCTGTTCTACCGCGACGGGCTGCGCGCCCAGGCCGGCGTCAAAGGTGCCTATGAAGCGCGCCTGCGGTTGATGCAGCACTGGGTTGGGCAACTGCGCAGCCAGGGCTTGCAGGTGCTGCTGGTGGCCGTGCCGGACAAATCCCGTATCGAAAGCCAGGCCCTCTGTGGCCTGCAGCAGTCGCCGCAACTGCAGGCGCGCCTGGGCCAGTGGCAAGCCAGCCTGGCCAGCCAGGGCGTGCCCTATGCCGACCTCGGTGCGGCCTTGGCCCACGGCGCGCAAACCCCGCCGCAGTTCTTCCGCACCGATGTGCACCTCAATGCCGACGGCGCCCAGCGCGCCGCCGATGCCGTGGCCGCCAGCGCCCTGGCGCTGCTCGATGGCAAGCGCGACCAGCTGTTCACCAGCTCCCAGGTTGGCGCGGCGCAACCGCGCATGGGCGACCTGATCGTGCTGGCCGGCCTCGAACACGCCGCCAGCGCCTGGCGCCCGGCCGTGGAAGACGAACACCCGCAGCAGATCCAGGTGCAGCGCGGTGGCGGCCTGCTCGACGACACCCCGCCGGTGCAGGTGCTGCTGGCGGGCAGTTCCAACGGCCGGCGCAGCGCCTTTGCCGAACGCCTGGGCCGCAACCTTGGCCAGCAGGTGTGGAACCAGAGCCTGGACGGCGGCCAGTTCAGCGGTGCGCTGCTGGCCGCGCTGGGCAAGCGTGAGCGCTGGCCAGCCAGCCTCAAGCTGGTGATCTGGGAATTCTCCGAAAGCGCCCTGTCGCTGCCATTGACCGCCGACGAGCGCGCCGTGCTGGCAACGCTACCTGAACCGCAGGCTGACCATGCTCTTTAACTCTTACCTGTTCCTGCTGCTGTTCCTGCCGCTGACCCTGGCCGCCCATTACCTGATCGCCGCCCGCAGCCTGCGCGGCGCCGCGCTGTGGCTGTGCGTGACCTCGATCGTGTTCTACGGCTGGTGGAACCCGCAGTTCGTGCTGCTGTTGATCGGCTCGATCGCCTTCAACTACCTGGTCAGCCTGGCCATCCTCGGCACGGCCGGGCGCCCACGCCTGCAACTGCTGATCACCACGGCCGGGGTCGGCGCCGACATTGCGCTGCTGTTCCACTACAAGTACTTCGTCACCCTGGTGAACTTCGCCCAGGACTGGGGCCTGGCCGGCACCCGCCTGGACGACATCATCCTGCCCCTGGGCATTTCGTTCTTCACCTTCACCCAGATCGGCTACCTGCTCGACTGCCGCGCCGGCATCGTCAAGGAACGCAGCCTGCTCAGCTATGTGCTGTTCGTGACCTTCTTCCCGCACCTGATCGCCGGGCCGATCCTGCACCACAAGGAAATGATGCCGCAGTTCGCCCAGCCGGATAACTACCGGTTCCGCGCCGAGAATCTGAGCGTTGGCGGCATGCTGTTCGTCATCGGCCTGGCCAAGAAGGTGCTGCTGGCCGACCCGATCGCCCCCTATGCCGACGCCGGCTTCGCCGACCCTGGCAGCCTTGGGTTCTGGGCGGCGTGGGGCACCGGCATCGCCTACGCACTGCAGCTGTACTTCGACTTCTCCGGCTATTCGGACATGGCTCTGGGCCTGGCCAAGATGTTCGGCATTCGCTTCCCGCTGAACTTCAACTCGCCGTACAAGGCCAGCAACATCATCGATTTCTGGGCCCGCTGGCACATGACCCTGACCCGCTACCTGACCGCCTACCTGTATTACCCGGTGGCCATGGCGGTGTCGGAGTGGCGCGGCAAGCGCGGGCTGCCGGTCGGCACCCAGGGCGCGGCAACGCCGGGCGGCTTCGCTGCGGCGATCATCCTGCCGACCACCTTCACCATGGGCCTGGCCGGCATCTGGCACGGCGCCGGCGTGCAATTTCTGATCTTCGGCCTGCTGCATGCCGCCTACCTGTCGATCAACCATGCCTGGCGCATCTTCGTGGTCGGGCGCAACAAAAAAGCCACGCAGCACCCGCTGAAAGTGGCGGGCTACGTGCTGCTGACCTTCGCTGCGGTGATCGTTGCCCAGGCCTTCTTCCGCGCCGAGTCCACCCATGATGCGGTGCTGCTGATCGAGGGCATGTTCGGCCTGCGTGGCCTGGGCAGCCTGCCCGAGGTACTGTACCCGGCCGGTATCGCCTGGGGTGACGCCTGGCGCCTGCTGGCGGGCCGCCACCTGGAGGCGCTGCACGTACTGGCAGTGCTGGCAGTGGCCTGGTTCCTGCCCAATTCGCAACAGATCATGGGCGGCTTCTCGCCGTCCCTGGCCCGCGCGCAGCTCGACGGCCCGGCCGCGCTGCGCTGGGCGCCGACCCTCAAATGGCTGCTGATCATGGCGCTGCTGCTGGCGCTGTGCCTGATGAACCTGCACAAGGAAGCACGCTTCCTGTACTTCCAATTCTGACTCCGTGGAGTGATTGACATGAGCGAACAAGCCCTCAAGCAACAACTGGCCGAAATCATCGAAAACGTGGTCGGCACCCCGGTGGCCCACGACGACCTGCTGATCGAGTCCGGCCTGGTCGATTCGATGACCGCGGTGGACATCGTCATGGCGGTGAAGAATGCGTTCGGCGTCAAAGTGCCGGCCACCGAAATCGACGAGCACCTGGAGTCGCTCGACGCCCTCGCCGCCTTCGTTCAGAACAACCGCTGAGCCTGCACAGGCCACCGCCCAGGAGAGTGCCGGATGCACTTCGATTTCGACCGCTGTGAGTTCGCCGACTGCCACCAGGGCGCCGACGCCCCTGCCCTGCGCGACGCCCATCGGGTACTGGACTGGGCCGGCCTGCAGCTGGCCGTCGAGGCCTGGGCCCTGCGTGCCCGCGCGCAGGGCGTCCTGCCCGGCACTGCGCTGGTACTCAGCGGCCACAAGCAGATCGAATTCGTCGTGGCCATGCTCGGCTGCGTGCGCCTGGGCGTGACCTATGTGCCGCTGGACAGCATCAACCCGCCGCAACGCCTGCAGCGCATCATCGAGCTGGTGGGCGCCGGGTATTGCTACGACGCAGAACAGGACCAGTTCCGCGCAGGCGTGGCCTGCGCCGCACCGCTGGCCGAGGCGGGCCTGGCCTACGTCATGTTCACCTCCGGCAGCACCGGCGACCCGAAAGGCGTGCAGATCGGCCGCGACAGCCTGGCGCTGTTCGCCGGTTGGATCCGCGACTGCCTGGCCTTGGGCGAACGCCCGCGTTTCATGAACCAGATGCTGTTCAGCTTCGACTTCTCGCTGTTCGACCTGTGCGGAGCGCTGGCCTTGGGTGGCCAGTGCGTGCTGTGCCCGCGCGAGGTGATCGGCGACCCCGAGGGTTTTGTCGACTACCTGGCCGACAGCCAGGTACAGGTGTGGGCCTCGACGCCGTCTTTCGTCCGTCAGCAGTTGCTCAACGACGCCTTCGACGCCCGCCACCTGCCCGCCTTGCAGGTGTTCGTGTTCGGTGCCGAGTCGCTGACCCCGACCCTGGCCAATCAGCTGTGGGAGCGCTTCCCCGAGGCGCGGATCATCAACTCCTACGGGCCGACCGAAGCCACCTGCTCAACCACCTGGATCGAAATCCTGCCGCCGCTTGAGAACGCTGGCCAGCCGCTGTCCATCGGCCGGGCCAAGCCCTATGCCGAGCTGTTCCTCGACGACGGCGAGCTGTGCATTGCCGGTGACCACGTGATGCGTGGCTACCTCAATCGCCCAGACCTCAGCGAGGCCGTGCTGTTCCAGCACAACGGCAAGCGCGCCTACCGCAGCGGCGACCTGGCCGAGATCGACGCGCAAGGCCGGGTGTTCTTCCATGGTCGGCGCGACGACCAGATCAAGCTCAATGGCTACCGCATCGAGCTGGGCGAAGTGGACGCCGGGCTGGCCAGCCTGCCAGGGGTCGACAGCGCCGCCACCATTGCCCTGCGCCGCCCCGACGGTGCACTGGTGCGCATGGTCGGTTTCATCGAAACCCCCGGGCACCTGCCGGCGGCCACCCTGGGCCCGTTGCCCGAGGCCCTGGCCGACTGGAAACAACGGCTGGCTGGCAGCCTGCCGTCCTATATGATCCCGTCCGAACTGCTGGCCTGCGGCCGCTTCCCCGGCACCCTGTCCGACAAGGTCGACCGCAAGCGCCTGGCCGAGCTGTACCAGCAAGCCCGGGTAAAACGCCCCAAGGAGACTGTATGAAAGCCCTCGCCGTGCTCACAGGCGCCCTGCTGCTGTGCAGCGCACTGCCCACCGTCGCCCAGGCCGAGGGCAAGCTGGCGCAGCTGTATGCGCCGCGCCCACCGGCTGGCTCGGCGTTCGTTCGCGTGCTGCAGCCAGCGGCTGGCGGCGTGCAGGTGCAAGTCGGGCATAACCCGGCGCAGCAGCTGGCGGCCGGCCAGCTGGCCAGCAGCTACAACGTGGTCAAGGGCGGCGAGCCGTTCACCGTGCTGATTGCCGGCAAAAGCGCCGGCACCCTCAGCGTGGCCGCCGACAGCTACCAGAGCCTGGTGCTGCACGATGGCAAGCTGCTGGTGCTGGACGACAGCGCCGCCAGCGACGATGCCCTGAAGGCCGAGTTGCGTTTCTACAACCTGGCCAGCGCCTGCCCTGCCGGCCAGTTGCAAGTGCAGGCCGGCCCGACCCTGTTCGCCGACGTGCCCCCGCAGACCAGCCAGGCGCGGGCGATCAACCCGGTGAGCGCCACCCTGACCGCCGGCTGCGGCGCGGCCCAGGCCAAGCCACTGCCCTTGCCGCAGCTGCAACCGGGCGACCACTACGCGCTGTTCCTCACCGGCAGTGCCGAACAACCGGTGCTGCGCGGCGAGCTCAGCAGCACCGCCCCCTATACCCGGTAAATTGCCATGCGCCCACTCTTTCGTGACGATCACCTGCTGTTTCGCGACCAGGTCCGGCGGTTTGTCGAGGAACGCATCCTGCCCCACTACGCCGACTGGGAGCGTGAGGGCATAACGCCTACCGCGCTCTGGCGCGACGCCGGTGCCCAAGGCCTGCTGTGCCCGGCGCTGCCCGACCCCTATGGCGCCGGTGGCGACTTCGGCCATGCCGTGGTGGTGATCGAGGAGCTGGCCCGGGCCAACTGCCTGGGCATCGGCTTTTCGATCCATTCCGACATGGTCGCGCCCTACCTGTACAACCTCGGCACCCCGGCACAGCAAGACCGCTGGTTGCCGGCCATGGCCGCCGGCGAACTGATCGGCGCCATCGCCATGACCGAACCCGGCGCCGGCAGCGACCTCAAGGCCATACGCTGTCGCGCCCGGCGTGACGGCGAGCACTATGTACTCAATGGCCAGAAGACCTTCATCACCAACGGCGTCAACGCCGGCCTGATCATCGTGGTTGCCAGCACCGAGCCCGACCTGGGCGCCCGCGGCCTGTCGCTGTTCTGTGTCGAAGCGGGCCTGGCGGGCCTGAGCAAGGGCCCGGCCATGGCCAAGATCGGCCAGCATGCCCAGGACACTTGCGAGCTGTTCTTCGACGAGCTGCGAGTGCCCGCCGACTGCCTGTTGGGCGAGGAAAACGCAGGCTTCGAATACCTGGGCCGCGAGCTTGCCCGCGAGCGCCTGGCCATTGCCCTGCGCGCCGCCGCCCATGCCGAGGGCATGCTCGAGCAGACCCTGGCCTATACCCGCGAACGCAAGGTATTCGGCAAGCGGGTCAGCGACCATCAGCACAACCGCTTCATCCTCGCCGATGCCCGTTCGCGGCTGACCATGCTGCGGGTGTTCCTCGACGACTGCGCACGGCAACTGATCGAGGGCAGCCTCGACCCGGTGGTGGCGGCCATGGCCAAGCTCAATGCCAGCGAAATCCAGGGGCAGATCCTCGACCAGCTGCTGCAGCTGCACGGTGGTTATGGCTACAGCAGCGAGTACGGTATCGGCCGTGCCTGGGCCGATGCCCGGGCGCTGCGGATCTTCGGTGGCACCAGCGAGATCATGCGCGAGATCATCGGGCGCAGCCTCTGATTCAGCCGCGCAGCCAATCCTCACGCAGCCTGCGGGCGCGCGGGTCATCCCCCAGCGCCCACGGGTCGAGGGCAAACGCCACGACCTGATCGGCGCCCGTGGTGCGGGCCCACTCCAACTGCCGCTGGACCCGGGCGTAATCCGCCGAGCGTGCCTTGAAGTCGGTGCCGTCGTTTTTTTCCGACGGCAACTGCTCGAACAACTCCACGACCACATCGAATGGCACCTTGCGCCGGCGCAGCTCCAGCAGCAGTGGCTCGATGGCCTGCAGGTTGGCCCAGCCGGCCACACCGACGCCATCCTGCACCACCGGCCGCAGCGCGGTGGTGTCGAGCAGCGTGCGCCATAGCTGCAGCAGCGAACCCTCGGTGGGCAGCACGCTGTGGTAGGTGGAAATCGACGGGATACGGTCGCTGTGCTGCCGGGTGCTGTCAGACATCGCCGCCAGCCAGCCGGCCAGGCGCTGCTGGCTGTCGGCGCTGGCCCAGTGGTACTGCTCCAGTTCGTAGGGGATGTACCAGCCGGCAAAGGCGCGGTGCTGCGGCCAGGGCGCAGCCGCCATGTAGCCCTGCGCCTCGCCCAGGGCCTTGGCGAAGAACTGCGCCTGCCCCTGCGCGTCTGCCGACAGGGCCTGCCACCAGGCGTTGTCGAACGGCAGCCCGACTTGTACCTGCATGCCCTGCTCATGGGCGATGTCGAAGACGTTGCGCAGCATGTCCTCGGGGATCATCCACGGCGATTGCCCGCCGATCAGCCCGACCCACTGCAGCGTCACCGTGCGGCAGCCCATGTCGGCCATGGCCTCCAGGCGCTGGCGCCATTGCTGCGGGTTGAGGTCGGCATGGCTCTTCCACAGTTGCAGGAAGCTGCCCTGCAGGCCGGTGGAGCGTGTGCAGCCCGGCAGGCTGGCGAGGATGGGTGCGGTGGCCAGCAGGCACAGCAGGCTGCGGCGGCTGATGGTGGGAGCGGAAATGGTGAGGTCCTTTTCGTGACATGGTGCTGGAACGCAGCAGCCTACCTTAGGTTTTGTACGAAAAGTATGGTTATCCATCGTTGTGGGAGCGGGCTTGCCCCGCGATTTGCCGCGACGAGGCAGCAAAGCCCGAATTCACGGCGTATTTGATATCGGGCACAGAAGCACTTAGCACTCCATCGCGGGGCAAGCCCGCTCCCACAAAACTATTCCTTCAGAGCCTAAATCGTTACCGATGGCTGGCGCTGTGATCATCTGTGCGCGTGTACTTTTTCCGTGATTGAACAGCCACGGAGTGGCGTCATCCCGCATAGAGCACATTTGTACTCCCTGCGTGTGCGCGGTCGTCGAGTTCGCCCAACTGCCAATACCCACGGTCGCTGCATTAGCACATATATATATTAACTACCTGAACAAAACCTGAAGCATTTCAAACTTAAACAAAATTACATGTTCATTCATGAAACCTTACGATCTTTCACACTTATTAAAATTGTTTCACACAAACACGCACACCTCTCCCATTTGCGTGATTGAAAAGTCAAACCTCGGCATGGACAATAGCCGCTAGCGCGCTGCACGCCATGCCCTGCAAGCCTTTCGGCGGCGCACGCCCTTATTCGACGATTATTCTGACTCGCTTTTAAAGTTGGCGATACACCCTGCCATGCTGACGCACCAACTTATTACCTACACCGTATTCACATTACGTTGACATTGCATCAATTCAAATGCGCATCACTCTATCCCCCGAGGTAAACCATGAACGCACTTAACCACGGTGAAGTCTTCACCGCCGCCGATTCGGGCGAGCACATTCTGTTGACCGGCGCCACGGGTTTCCTCGGTGGGTCGGTCGCCGCCCAACTGATTGCCGACGGCCAGGGCCCCACCCTCGCCTTCCTGGTACGCGGTGACACGCCCGCGCAAGGCCTCGAACGCCTGCGCGCCAACCTGCGCCAACATGGCGTCAGCCAGACCGACTGCCTGGCACTGGATGAATCACAGATCCTCTGTGGCGACTTGCTCGACACCTCCTGGCTGGCCGGGCAAACCCCGCGCCTGATGCAGTTCGACCGGGTGATCAACTGCGCCGCCGTGGCTTCGTTCTCGAAGAACCCGACCATCTGGCCGGTCAATGTCGAGGGCACCTACGCCTTCGCCGACGTACTCAGCCGCTCTGCGCGCCTGAAGCGCTTCCTGCATGTCGGCACGGCAATGAGCTGCGGCCCGCAGCGCGAGTCGCCGATCAGCGAGTCGTGGGAGTTCCCCGAGGCCGAGCAGCAACTGGTGGACTACACCGCCTCGAAGGCCGAGATCGAGCGGCGCATGCGCGAAGAACTGCCAGGCCTGCCGCTGGTGGTGGCGCGCCCGTCCATCGTGGTCGGCCACAGCAGCCTGGGCTGCCAGGCGTCGGGCAGCATCTTCTGGGTATTCCGCATGGGCTTTGCGCTGGAGAGTTTCACCTGTGGGCTCGACGAGCAGATCGACGTGGTCCCGGTCGACTACTGCGCCGAGGCGCTGATCGGCCTGGCACGCAAGCCCCAGCTCAACCACGACCTGTACCACATCTCCGCCGGCCACAGCTCGGCCTGCACCTTTGCCGAGATCGACCAGGCGTTTGCCCAGGCCAACGGTGCCGAGCCGGTTGGCGAGCGCTATCGCAAGGTCGATGTGGATGACCTCAAGTCCCTGGCTGGCAGCTTCGCCACGCGCATCGGCCCGGCCAACCCGCGCCTGGTACTGCGCGCGCTGCGCTTGTACAGCGGTTTTGCTGATCTGAACTACCTGTTCGACAACAGCCGGTTGCTGGAAGAAGGCATCGCTGTGCCGCCGCGTTTCACTGACTACCTGGACGTGTGCGTCAGGTCGTCCAATGGGGTGAGCATCGCCACCCAGATGCAGGCGGATTTCAAGTAACCCGTCATTCTGCTCCGTCACACGCGCTTGCCCGGGCCAGGGTTGAACCTGCTCCGGGCTTTTTTATGGGCTTGGGGTTGGGGGAGGCTACCGGGTGTCTGGCGGGAGATTGGGTGAAGGCCACCAGGTGCCTGGCGGTGTTTTTGCAGCGCCCTCGGGACTGTCAGTTTTTTTGTGTTCGGGCCGGTAATGGCCTGCCGCTAGGCAGGCCATGATTTTCACCAGGTCGGCCTGATGAACCGATCTCCGTACAGAATCGCAAACTGATTCATTGCACTTTTCCAATCATGCGCCGCCGAGCCCCAATTCGCCGTGATGTTTCGCAGCCCCAGCCAGATCAGTTTGGTGGCTGCGTCATCGTTCGGAAAATGGCCCCGGGTCTTGATGATCTTGCGTAGCTGAGCATTGATGCTCTCAATGGCGTTGGTGGTGTAAATCACCTTCCTGATGGCCGGTGGGAAGACGAAAAATGGAATCACTCGATCCCAGGCGCGCCTCCAGGCAGCCACCACCGTCGGATATTTCTCGCCCCACGGCCCGCTCTCAAACTCATCGAGTGCTTGCTCAGCCGCTTCGGCATTGATGGCTTGGTAAATCGGTTTCAGCGCTTTGGCCAGCTCTCGACGCTTGTCCCACGCCGCATAGTCCAGGCTGTTGCGGATCAGGTGCACGATGCATGTCTGCAACGTCGTCTCTGGAAATACTGCGCTGAGGGCTTCTGGCATGCCTTTGAGGCCGTCGGTCACGGCAATCAGCACGTCCTCGACGCCACGCTTCTTGAGATCGTTAAAGACCTTCATCCAGAACTTTGCACCCTCGGTGTTCTCGATCCAGATGCCCAGGATATCGCGCGTCCCGTCGGGAAGAACGCCCAGCGCCAGGTAAATGGCCTTATTGCGCACCAGGCCTTCTTCGCGGATCTTCACCCGCAGCGCATCGAAGAAAATGACCGGGTACATCGGCTCCAGTGGCCGCTGCTGCCACGCGCCAATCTCTTCCATGACCTCGTCTGTCACAGAGCTGATGAAATCGGGTGAAACGTCGGTTCCATACTGCTCGGACAGGAAGGCCCGTATCTCTCTGACCGTCATTCCACGGGCGTACATGGCGATGATTTTGTCATCGAATCCGGTGTAACGGCGCTCATGCTTGGGGATCAGAATGGGCGAGAAGCTGCCGTCACGGTCCCGAGGGATATCCAGCCGTAGCGGGCCATCGCCTGTCAGCACAGTCTTGCCACTCGTGCCATTGCGCTGGTTGGTCTCATCCTCTGGGCGCTGCGCGCCCGGAGGATAGCCCAGGTGATGACCAAGTTCGGCGTTCAGGGCTCGCTCGATCAGTGCTTTCTTGAAGGCGGCAGAGGCCTCCTCAATGGCCTCGGCGGTCATCAGCGGGGTCGCGGAAAACTGTTCAAGCAGCTCTTTCGGGACCTTCGGTAACTCTCGAAGCGGTTTCTTTTTGGTTGGCATACATGCACCTCTTACTCATGGTATGCCCGAACACAAAATTTCTGACACCCTC